>CADCUW010000092.1 GCA_902805985.1 uncultured Rubrobacteraceae bacterium | reverse complement strand
CCTGTATGACCGCGGCTACGTCCACGACGACCCGCTCGTGCCGACGGAGAAGGGTGTCAAGGTCGCCGAAGCCCTCACGGACTTCGCCTCCGAGATAGCCTCCCACGAGATGACCGCCGAGCTCGAGAAGAGCATGGACGCGATCTCCGAGGGCAAGATCTCCAAGGACTCCGTCGTCGACGAATCCCGCGACGTGCTCCGCCGCGTCTACGACCACCTCCAGAAGGTCGAGACGGAGTTCGCGGATATCGTCTGGGAGGGCATCCGCACGGACGAAACCCTGGGTAAGTGCCCCGTAAGCGGCCACGACCTCATAATCCGCCGCAGCCGCAAGAGCCGCAAGCGCTTCGTCGGCTGCTCGGGCTACCCGGACTGCAACGTGACCTACCCGCTGCCGCAGCGGGGTGAGATCATCCCCCTCGGCACCGAGTGCGACGCCTGCGGCTCCCCGGAGATAAAGGTGCTTGGGGGCAAGCGTCCCTGGGTAACGTGCATCAACATGGACTGCCCGAAGAAGCTCGCCCAGAAGGAGGCGGCCGAGAAAGCCGCGAAGGAACAGCAGGAGGGGGAGAACCCATCAGAGGAGAGCGCGAAAGAGCCGGTAAAGTCCACCACGTAGGGGACCGGCTCGACCTCCTTACCCCCTACGACGATGGCCGCCCAACCGACCCCCCGTCGTACCTGACGAGGCTCGGCGGCTATCTTCTCATCCTCGCCATCGCCGTCGTGGTTTGCTATTCCGCCGCCCTTTAGTTAAGGTATAAGAAGAAACCGTTAAAGAGTGAGAAGGCATTGACCCCGGTAATCGGCGTAACGGCGACATTGAAAGAGGATGTGGACCAGGTAGCGGAGCGTCCGCTAGGGCACTTCGTGCGGGCGGACCTTGACTACGTCGCCGGGGTCGCCGAGGCCGGTGGGGCTCCGGTCGTGTTGCCGCCACTGGGAGAGCGCCGGATGGCGGAGGCCGTGATCGGGGGCCTCGACGGCCTTCTCTTGAGCGGCGGAAGCGACCTCGACCCCTGCTACTACGGCGAGGAGCCTTCCCCGGAGCTCGGTCCCACCATCCCGGAGCGCGACGCCTTCGAGGTCGCGCTGCTGGAGGCGGCGCTGGCGCGGGGGATTCCGGTCTTCGGGATCTGCCGCGGGCTCCAGGTCCTGAACGTCGTTCTCGGCGGGACCCTCTACCAGGACCTCCCCTCGCAGTTCGAGGGGGGCGTGCTCAAGCACCGCCAGACCACGCCCAAGTGGCAAGCCACCCACGAGGTCGAGGTGCGGGACGGGTCCTATCTGGCCGAGGTGGCGGGACGGGGCATCGTGAAGGTCAACTCCTACCATCACCAGGGAATTAAAGACCTCGCGGAAGGGCTGGTCGTCTCGGCCCGCTCCGCCGACGGGGTCGTCGAGGCGATCGAGGGTACGGACCTCCCCAACCGGTGGCTGGTCGGCGTCCAGTGGCACGCCGAGGCGATGCGCGGGGCCAGCCGTCAGCAGCGCGCCCTCTTCGAGGCCCACGTCTCCGCCGCCGAGCACCACGCCAGGCGCCAGGCCGCGGCATAGGCCGGGCCATAGGCAGGGCCGCGCCGGAACCGCCACAGGCCACCCCCGTCCGGGGGCTCTTCCTGACCGTCGAGGGCCTGGATTTCTCAGGTAAATCCACGCTGGTGAGTGTCTTGAAGAACGCGCTCGCCGGTAGCGAGACGCACTTCACGCGGGAGCCCGGCGGGACGCCGGTAGCGGAGAGGATCCGCGACATCGTGCTCGATCCGGAGGCGGAGATGGACGTCTGGACGGAGGCGTACCTGTACGCGGCGGCGCGGGCCGACCATGCGCGGGCGGAGATCCTACCCCGGCTGCGGCGCGGGCAGGACGTGGTCTGCGAGCGGTACCTGGACTCGAGCCTCGCCTACCAGGGCGTCGGGAGGGGGCTCGGGCTCGAGGCGGTCCGTGGCCTCAACTCCTATGCGGTCGAGGCCGTGATGCCGGAGAGGACCTTCTACCTGCGACTCGACCCCCAAGAGCGCGAGCGGCGGGCCGCGACGCTCGGGGCCCCGCTGGACAGGATCGAGGCCGTCGGCGCGGACTTCATGCGGCGTGTCGAGGAGGGCTTTGAGGAGCTCGCAAGACGGGAACCGGGTAGGATCCTGGTCCTCGACGCCGCGCTTCCGCCGGAGCAACTGGCCGACCTCGTGGTGGGGGAGATGCGCCGGTTGCAATATACTCGCGGCGGGTAGGCCTCATGGAGGTGGGCGTGGATCTCGAACCGGACGAACGGCAGGGCCGCGGTGGGGGAGATGGATAGAACGGGCACGTTCGACGGCATCGTCGGCAACGCTGGGGCCATCCGGCTGCTCGAGAACGGGCTGGCAACGGGGCGGGTCGCGCACGCCTACCTGTTTTTTGGTCCCGCGGGCGTCGGCAAGCGGACGGTGGCGCGGCGCTTCGGGGCGGCGTTGGTCGCCGGCGGGGACGTGGCGGCCGAGGACCGGGCGCGGCGCGGGTTGCACCCTGACCTCGCGGAGGTACGTCCGGAGGGCGCGTTCACGACCATCGGGCAGGTGCGGGAGATCCTGCGCCTCGCCTCCAGCCGTCCTTTCGAGGGCGCGCGCCGGGCGTTCGTCCTGGAGGCCGACACGCTGAACGTGCAGGCGGCGAACGCGCTCCTCAAGACGCTGGAGGAGCCCGAGGGGGATACGGTCTTCATCCTTCTGGCCGGCTCCCGCGAGGGGGTGCTGCCCACGATCCTCTCCCGCGCCCAGGCCGTCAGGTTCAACCCCGTTCCCACGGTGGAGGTGGAGGAGTTCTTGCGCGGGCGCGGCGCCCCGGAGCCCGCGCTCGCCGCAGCGCTCGGGAGGGGCAGCGTGGGGCTCGCGCTGCGCTACGCGGAGGACCCCGAGTTGAAGGAGCTGCGCGGGACGGTCTTCGGGGCCGGGTTCTCCGTCGCGGAGGACTTCGAGGCGCGTCACGGGGCGGTCGAGGGGATCGTGGGCAGGGCGGAGGCGCTGGGCGCGGCGCGGGAGAAGGAGGTCCTGGCCTCAGTCGAGGAGCCCGACCGGCGGGCGAAGGACGGGGCGAAGCGGGCGGGCAGGGCGGCGCGGGACGCGGCGGTGCGCGAGGCCATCGACCTTCTGGCGCTTACGTACCGGGACGCGGCGGCGGTGGCGGTAGGTGCCGAGGAGCTCGTGGCGAACGTTGACCGGGTGGAGGAGTTGCGGGCCAGGGTGGACGAGCATCCCGGCGCCGACTGGGCCGGGGCCGCCCTCGCGTTGGGGGAAGCGCGGGCGGCCCTTGCGTATAATGTCTCCCCGGAGGCGATTCTGGAGGTGGCGTTATCACGGATACGGCGGAACATACTAGAACCCTTCCCAGGCTCGTCGACGTCCGCATCCCGGGCTGGGGCGTAGCCAGGCTCTGCTACGCCCGCGACCTCGACCTCAGGGTGGGGTACCGGGTCGTCGTCGCGACCGAGGTCGGGGACTTTGTCGGGCGTGTGGCCCTCACGCCCCGGCGCCGCGAGGCGTATACCGACCCATACGACATCGTGCGCGTCGTGACCGAGGAGGATGAGCGCGAGGAGGACCGGAACAGGGAGCTCGGCCGTGAGATCCGCGTGGAGGCCCGCAAGCTCGCCCGCGACCACCGGATAAGCGGCGTTGAGTTTATCGGGTGCGACGTCTCCCTTGACGGCGAGTACGTCGAGGTCAAGTACCAGGCCGACGAGAAGCAGCTGGACCTGAGGCCGGTCAAGGACGGGCTCCAGCGCGCCTACGACGCGCAGGTCACGCTGCGCCGGTTCGGCTTTTTGGACCGCTCCGGTGATACGGGCGGCTGCGACACCTGCGGGTTGCCGCTGTGCTGCGCGACGTGGAGCGGGGCGCGGGACATGGGGCCCGTAAACGTCAGGCTCGCCAAGCAGCAGGGTGTTACGCCGAACGAGAAGATCATCGGCTGCTGCGGCGAGGTCAAGTGCTGCATGCGCTACGAGCACGACGCCTACAAGGAGTTCAAGGAGCGTGCCCCGTTCCGGAACTCTATCGTCAAGCTCGGGGAGAGGGACGGCAAGGTCGTCGACTACTCGATGGTCCGGGACTCGGTGGTCGTCCAGATAGGCCCCAAGCGCTCCGACCAGGAGATCGTGCCCCTGGGCCGCCTCGCCCGCGACAACCCCGGCGTCGAGCCCGCGGACCCGGAAGACTGGGACCTGCCGGAGACGGATGGCCCGGAAGAAGGCTAGACCCGTGCCGGACAACCTGTGCGACGTGCCGGGCGTGCTCGTCGGCCACGCCACCGACAGCGAGGGCCTCACCGGCTGCACCGCCGTCCTGTTCGATAACCCCGAAGGCGCGGTCGTCGGCGTCGACGTGCGGGGCTCCTCGCCAGGCACCCGCGAGACGGACCGCCTCGGTTCCATCGGGGCCGTGAGGGGCACCCACGGCCTCCTGTTGACCGGCGGCAGCGCCTTCGGCCTGGCAGCCGCCGACGGCGTCGTCCGCTTTCTGGAGGAGAAGGGCGTCGGCCTGGACATCGGCATCGCCCGCATCCCGCTCGTCTCGGCGGCCGTCCTCTTCGACCTCGTGGTCGGCGACCCCGCCGCGCGCCCCGACGCGGCGATGGGCTACGAGGCCGCGGCCTCGGCGAAGTCGTGGGATTTTGATCAGGGGACCGTCGGGGCGGGAACGGGTGCCAGCGTCGGGAAGGTGCTTGGCATGGACCGGGCGATGAAGGGCGGCATCGGAAGCGCCTCCGTAAATCTCGACGACGGCCTCGTCGTCGGCGCCATAGCCGCCGTTAACGCCTTCGGCGACGTCCGCGACCCCGAGACGAACGAAACCCTCGCGGGACCACGCCTCGAGGACGGCACGCCCGGCGACACGGCCTACCTGCTGCCGGAGGCGGCCTCGCGGCTGCGGTGGGGGGAGAACACCACCTTGGGCATCGTCGCGACCAACGCCCGGCTGAGCAAGCCGCAGGCGGTAAAGGTCGCCCAGATGGCCCACGACGGCCTCGCGCGCGCCGTCCACCCCGTCCACACCACCGTGGACGGCGACGTAGTCTTCGCCGCCTCCGCGGGCGGTCTGGAGGTCGCGACGGACATCGTCGGGGTGTGGGGGGCACGCGTCATGGAGAGGGCCATCGTGCGGGCGGTCCGTCTGGCCGAAGGGCTCCCGGGACTTCCGTCGGCCCGCCAGACCGGGACCTGAAGCCGAGTTTGAAGCCAGGCCGGGGGAGTTCGCCCCCGGTACTTAAGGTTATTGACAGGCTCACCCGGAGCCACTAGCCTCCCTGGCATGTCCGTCGAGTATCTTTTGACGTCGCTCGTTGTGGTCCTCATACCTGGCACCGGGGTGGTCTACACGGTCTCTAGCTCGATCGGCGGCGGTCGCCGACGCGGGTTGTTCGCGGCCGTCGGCTGCACTCTAGGCATCGTCCCTCACATGCTGGCTGCCATGCTCGGTCTGTCCGGCATCATGCAGGCCGGGTCGGTAGTGTTCGAGGTGGTCCGGTGGGCGGGGGTCGCCTACCTCGTCTACATGGGCTTATCGATGATCCGCCATGCCGGCGACCTCCCGATGGACGGCGGGGCGGCCACAAGCGATCCCGCGGGCCCGATCGTGCGGCGCGGGGTACTTCTAAACGTCCTCAACCCGAAGTTGACCCTGTTCTTCTTCGCCTTCCTGCCGCAGTTCCTGGACGCCCCGCCGGGCCTGCTCGACGCCGAGCTGATCTGGCTCGGTGGGATCTTCATGCTCATGACCCTCGCCGTGTTCACCGCCTACGTGTTCGCGAGCGCCGCCATACGCGACCTCGTGCTCGCGGCGCCCGTCGCCCGCCGGTGGATCGAACGGGCGTTCGGCGCGTTCCTGGTCTGCTTCGCCGCCAAACTCGCGGCCACGGACCGGTGAGCGAGTAGGTCCGCGCCCCGGAGAACCGTCCCCCGAAACCTACATGAAGTCCATGTTGTGGCCGGTGCGGGAGACGGCCGCGGCGCCTCCGCCCTCGGGCGGGGGTTCTGCGACGACGACCTCGGTGGTCAGGATCAGGGAGCCGATCGAGGCGGCGTTCTCGAGGGCCGAGCGGGAGACCATCGTCGGGTCGGTGACGCCGGCGGAGATCAGGTCCTCGTACTCGCCGGTTAGCGCGTTGAAGCCGACGTCGCCGCCCCGGTCCCTCACCCTGGAGACCACGATCGACCCGTCGGCGCCGGCGTTGGCGGCGATCTGGCGGATCGGCTCCTCCAGCGCCCGGTGCACGATCCTGGCCCCCGTCTTCTCGTCGCCGTCGAGCGTATCGAGTATCCCGGCGACGGCCTCCTGGGCCCGCAGGTACACCACGCCCCCGCCGGGGACGATGCCCTCCTCAAGAGCTGCCCGGGTCGCCGAGAGGGCGTCCTCGACGCGGTGCTTGCGCTCCTTGAGCTCCGTCTCGGTCGCGGCGCCAACCTTGACGATCGCGACGCCGCCGGCCAGCCTGGCGAGACGCTCCTGGAGCTTCTCGCGGTCGAAGTCCGATTCGGTCATCTCGAGTTCGTTCCGGATCTGGTGGGTGCGGCCGGAGATCTCCTCGGGGTCGCCCGCGCCGTCGATGATGACGGTGTCGTCCTTGGTGATGTAGACGCGCCTCGCACGGCCGAGCTGGTCTATGCTGGCGTTCTCGAGCGTGAGGCCGAGGTCGGCGGTGATGACCTCGCCGCCGGTGAGGATGGCGATGTCCTCGAGCATCCTCTTCCTGCGGTCGCCGAAGCTCGGCGCCCGCACGGCGGCCACGGAGAAGGTCCCGCGCGCGTTGTTGACTATCAGGGCCGCCAGGGCCTCGCCTTCGAGGTCGTCGGAGATTATGAGCAGCGGCTTGCCGGCCCGCACGACGGCGTTCAGGACCGGCAGCAGGTCAGGGACGTTGCTGATCTTCTGGTTCGCGAGGAGTATGTATGGCTCGTCGAGCACCGCCTCCATCGTCTCCTGGTCGGTGACGAAGTAGGGGGAGACGTAGCCCTTGTCGAAGTGCATCCCCTCCGTGAACTCCAGCTCCATGGCGAGGGTCTGTCCCTGCTCCACGTTCACGACGCCGTCCTTGCCGACCTTCTCTATAGCGTCGGCGATAACGTCGCCTATCTCCCGGGAGCGGGCGGAGATCGCGCCGACGCGCGAGATCTCATCCCTGCCCGAGATCTCGCGCGCCTGAGCCCGGATCGAACCGACCGCGGCCTCGACGGCCTTGTCGATGCCGCCCCGCAAGATGACCGGGTTGGCCCCGGCCGCCACGTTCTTGAGGCCCTCGCTCACGATCTTCTGGGCCAGCACGAGGGCTGTCGTCGTCCCGTCGCCCGCCACGTCGTTTGTCTTGGTCGCGACCTCGAGCACGAGTTGGGCGCCCTGGTTCTCGAAGACGTCTCTGAGCTCCACCTGCCGGGCGATGGTCACGCCGTCGTTGGTGATCGTCGGCGTGCCGAACGCCTGGCCGAGGACCACGTACTGCCCCTTCGGGCCTAGCGTGACCCTCACGGCGCCCGCGAGCTTGTCTACGCCCCTCTCGAGCGCCCGGCGGGCGTCGGTGTCGAACTTCAGCTTCTTGTGCGCCACGGTAGAACCTTCCCGCCGCTGCGACACGGCTTGGTCGATAATGGACAGGGGCGCCGGCATTCCGGCACCCCTGTTTATCTCGCGGTCGTTGTGGTCCCTACTGGGGTATCAGGCGGCGGCGCCCTCGGGGATGAGTATTCCGCGCCCCCTCAGGTTGCCCGAGTTCAGGTCCTGGATCGCGTCGTTGACGGCGTCCAGCGGGTAGGTCGATGTATGGAGCGTGACCAGGCCCCGGGCCGTCAGGTTCATCAGCTCGGCGAGGTCGTTGTAGGTGCCGACGAGGTTGCCGATGACGTTCCGCTCGGTCGAGATGATGTCTATGGTCGGGATCTCGATCTTCCCACCGTAGCCGATGACGTAGTGGGAGCCGGCCGGCCGCGTCATCTTCCAGGCCTCGTCCTGGGCGCCCCGCTCGCCGACGTAGTCGAAGACGACCTCGGCCCCCCCGTTGGTCATCTCGATCACGGTGTCCGCGTAGCCCTCCTGGACCTGCACGGTCTCGTCCGCGCCCCACTCCTTGGCGAGTGCGAGCGCCTCCTCACTCGGGTCCACCACGATTATGTTCGTCGGCGTCATCGCCCTCAGGCACTGGATGCCGATGTGCCCGAGCCCCCCGGCGCCTATGACGACGGCGTTAGTCCCGGCGTAGAGGTCGGGTACGGCCTTCCTGACGGCGTGGTGGGCGGTCAGCCCCGCGTCGGCGAGGGCTGCGATGTCCTTGGGCTGCAGGACCGGGTCGAGCTTTACGACGCTCCTCGCGCTCGTTCTCAGAAGCTGGGCGAAGCCGCCGTCCTGGCTTATGCCGGGGAAGGCGCCGTTCTCGCACTGCATGTCCCTGCCCGCTCGGCAATAGTGGCAAAGCCCGCACGTCATTAGGGGGTGGCAGATCACGGTGTCGCCCGGTTGCACGTTGGTGACGGCAGACCCGACCTCCTCGACCCACCCCGAGTTCTCGTGCCCGAGCACGTACGGCAGCAGCGTCCCGTCCGGGTCCTGGATGGGCGCCCACTGGCCCTCGACGACGTGGATGTCCGTGCGGCAGAGCCCCGCCGCCCCGACCTTCACGAGAACGTCTAAGGGGTTCTCTATCTTCGGCTCTTCGATCTCCTCGACCTTGAGGCTGTCCTTGGGAATGCTCTCGTCGTAGCGGTGCAGCCGGGCCGCCTTCATGCGGTCTTCTCCTCTCTTTGGGGAATGCCGTAGCGGACGGAGAGGAGACCGCGACAGAGGCCTGCGTTCCCCTCGATGCTCACCCTCACGGTCTTGGCGAACCGCAGGTGCTGCACGACCGCATCCTCCGGCACCCGGTTGCCGTCAGGGTCAACGACGAGCGGAGCCCCGGCCGAGACGTCGAGGCCGAGCTCCGCCCTGCGCTCCAGATACTTCTCGAACTCGTCTGAGGGGGGGAGGTCCTCCAACTTCATGTTCGCGAGTTCTTCCGGAGGATGGCCATCAGCCCGTAGGGTTCGGCAGAGCTGCTCCTGGCGGGAGACGAAGCTCTTGCGCCGGAAGATGGTACGGAGCCCTTCGAGGTCGGGGCTCTCCGTCTCCTTGGGGAAGGCGCCGTCGAAGCCGCGCTCTTCGTTGACGCCGCCGTTGATCTCCTCGGAGGCGTAGTGGTCGTCGAGAAAGACCGTCGCCCGCTCGATGCCCGGCACCGAGACGGCCGCGGCCTGCGCGTCCGCGACCATCAGGTAGGCGAAGTTCGGGGCGCAGAAGTACGTCGGCAGCCGCAGCCTGATGGTGGCTGCGTCGTCCTCTATCTCCAACGAGGACACGAAGTCCAGGTCGGTGATCGGCTCGTCAAGCTCCGGGTCCCGGACGCCCGAGAGGGCGTCCAGGACCTCCTTGCGGGCAGGCATCAGGCGGGGGAGACCGGCTCGGCGGCCACGCGGTCGCCGCTCTCCTCGGTGGCCCGCATCTCCTGCGGGACCTCTATGCCGTAGAGGTTGGCGGCGTTGAGGCCGAGGATCTTGCGCTTGACGTCCGGCGTGATCTCGTCGTAGTCGTCGAACTCCGCGTCCTCGGGGTACTTGAAGTCCACGAACATCTCGACGAGCCACTTGGGCTGCCAGAGCGCGTAGTCGCTGGCGAAGAGGAGCTTGTCATCGCCGAGCCAGTACAGCAGCTCGCCCATGATCTGGGCGAAGTACCTGGGCTTGGCGTGGATGAACGGCATCGCGACCGCCAGGCCACCGTAGACGTTGGGCTCCTGCGTCCCGATCCAGCAGAAGTCCTCCAGCCTCGGCAACCCCACGTGCTCGACGATAAAGTTGAGGTCGGGGAACTCGCCGGCGACCCTGTCGACGTCTGCGACGTCGAAGGCGTCCTTGTTGAGCGGCCAGATCGTCGGCCCCTTGTGGACGTGGACGTTCTTTACACCGAGCTCCACGCACTTCTCGAGGTGCTTTATGGACCAGTAGTCGTCGAGCTTCCAGCCTCTAGAGTCATCGTGCCACTCGGCGGTGTAGAGCTTGACGCCGGTGAAGCCGTACTTCTCGTGCTTGCGCTCGAACTCCTGGAGGCCGGCCTCGCCGCGCCTGGGCTCGAAGGAGCCGTTCAGGATAAACTTGTCGGGGTACTTGTCGCGCATGATGGCGTTGCGCTCGGTGGTATTGAAGCCGTTGCCGTAGAAGTCCGTGAGGTAGGTGGGCTGGAAGATCGCCTTGTCGGCGTAGCCCACCTCGAAGAGGTCGTGCATCATGTCCTCTTCAGAGTACTTGCGGTACTTGTCGTAGTCCCACGCGTACTCTTCGGGGCTGAGGTTCTTATGGTAGTCGTAGAAGCAGCTTATAAAGCCCTCGCCGTAGCGGTTGGTCGTGTTCTCCGGGCTCGCGTCCCAGTAGTGGACGTGACCGTCGACCACGAAGTACTTCTCGCCGTCTTTCTCGTACAAGAGATCTCCTCTCCCTCTCGGATACGCCGCTCCCCAGCCAGACGTACCCCCGGTAACTACGCATACACAGGACAAGCCAGATGGCTTACCCGGCTCTTAGAGGTTGCGTGAATCCTCGAACCGATTCCCTCCTTTCCCAAGGTTGAGATCGACACAATTATAGGGTGAACCCCGGACCCGCGGCAACAACGCCCCCGGCTTTCCAACAACGTAAGAAAAACCTCGGGGGAACGGGACGCGGCCACCCTGCCTGTATAGACTGTTGCAAGCGAGGGACGTTCGGCCGAGAACACGACGATCTTCGCCGCCCTTTTGGGAAAGGAGTCGAGAATGCTCGGGGATCATGCGAACAGGCACACGAGGCCGAGGGAGTTCGGGGAGCGCACCCTCAAGGCGGGCAGGATGCTCCACATGTGCCACGAGAACGGGACGGAGGACCCGTGGAATACCGTGGCGATGGCGGTCTGCGCCTTCGAGGGCCTGCACACCAAGGACGGGTGGGAGTACCTCCTGATGAATCGCCGGGACATAGAGGACATTGCCGGCCTCTTCGAGAGATCCACCTCTCCGGAGGAGTTCCGGGACGGGCTGTTGGAGCTCAAGGAGCGGGAGATGACGCGGCGCCCGGGCAACGGCTAGACGGGGACCGGAGGGCGACGGGAGGGCGCGTGGCTTCTCGCGGAGAGAGCAGGGCCGAGGTGTACGGGGAGCGCTCGCGCGCCTGGGGTGGGAGGATCGGTCGGAACGGGGTTCGTCCGGCACGGTTATCGGGAGGCACGGCAAGTACTACCGGATGGTCAGCTTCGGGGACGACGGTCCCACGTCCGTGATCATCTCCTACGTCGCGGGCGGCGGCGGGCTGCTCAGCCGCGGCTGGCCCGGCGTGGAACGCCTACCGACCCCCCAGAAGGTCGTCCAGGCGCTCTCCCACCGGCCGTAAGGTCCAGTTGGCCGCTCGGTCCTGCTCGTCGGGTGGCAAGGCCGGGGCAAACAAAGGTTTCGAAGGTCAGGGGATCCTCTGAGATTGGCTAAGGCCAGTACGTTTAGCAGCGTTACCGTACCGATCCCCACCAGCACTAGCCCGCACATTGCGCCGAGCAAGAAGGCAACCGCACTCCTCGTCCGACCCACCCCCAAGGCCCGGTCTACGGCGACGAGGCTCGTCGCCAACCGCCAGGGAACGAGCGCCGCGAAGATCAAGGTCTCGGCACCGACGAGCGAGGCCAGGGCGGCAACGGGGATGAGCAGCCCTGGTACCGCCGCGAAGCCCAACGGCCGTAGCTCCTGCCCGTAGGTGGCCGTGCTGCCCAGAAGGTATCTACCGATGAGATAGATCGCGGAGGAGCTCCCGACCCAGAAGACGATCTCGCCTTGCGCGCCGATGAGGAAGCCCTCTGTCGGGGGTCCCTGTCGGGGGGTCCCGCTCGAAGGCCACCGCCCGAATGATCCCTCCCGCACCGTGCGCCAGCGCCACGAGCCCTACGACCCCAAGCGCCGACCCGGTGGCTGTCGTGTTAGCCTTGGCCTCCGCGTACAGCGTACCGTCAAAGAGTGCCGCGCGCATGAGGGTGCGGAACCTCATGACCTTATCCCTTGGTCGATCTCCCTGCAAACCCATGATGCCACCCGGGGAAGGGCAGCGTCCCCCTCGCGCGGGGCTCACGGTGAATCGAATTAAACCATCGCGTGTCGACGCCGTAAGAGGGCGGCAGGTTCGCGAACCTGCCGCCCTCTTACAGAAAAGCTCTGGTTTAGCGAAGGGCTACTGCTTCACCTCCGGGAGTTGGAAGCCGATTTCCTCGGCGGCATCTTCGGGGTTGGCGAACAGGAGGACCCGGTCGTCCTGTTTGACCATCCGCCCGTAGTGGGTGGAGGTCTCGATCTCGAAGTCTTCCGGGGTGAACTCCTCGACGCCCAGGGCCTCGGCTATCTCGTCCATGTCGAACTCGAGCCTGTCGTCGGCGTCTATCCGGATCATGGCCGGGTACTTGCTGACCTCAACCCCGGGCTTCTCGCCCATTACCTCGGCGATGGCGTTGCCCTCGACGCTGGCGCTCATCGTGACGCCGCACCTGTTGGACGAGGTGCGGTCGCTCTGGAATCGTTCTTCGGTGGGCCGTTCGCTCACAGGGTCACCTCCTCTGGCAGCTGGAGTTGCAGATCGGAGAGGATGCCCTGGAAGCGGCTCTTGACCCCTTCGTAGGAATCCTCGAAGCTCACCGGCTTGGCCTCGGGCTCGGACCAGATGGGTGCGAGTCCCTTGGCGGCGGCGACGCTGTAGGGCGTCCAGCGGGCGAGCCACTCCTGCATGAGCTGGCGGTTCTCCTCGCCGTGGACTTCGTCCTCGCCGAAGACCCGGAACATCTCCTTGGTGTAGCGGAGGTCGCGCTCGTTGAACTCCCTCTCGCTCACGCCGATCACCGAGCCGGTCAGCGAATCGCCGTGCAGGGGGGCGAACCGCATCACGAACTGGCTGCGGAACAGCTCGCCGACGAGCGGCTCCAGGATAATGTTGGCCGCGAAGGTGGTCTCAGCCCAGTCCTTGGCGTTGATTATGCGCTCCACGTTCTCGCGCACGCCCTGCCAGGACGGATCGTTCATCCAGGTTTCTTGATGGATGGTCGGGTCGAACTCGTCCTCGGAGAAGATCTCGCTTATCTCCAGGTTGTAGAGGATGATGTCCTGGGCGGTGCGCAGCTTGTGCATGCAGTTGACGGCGATGGCGTTGTTGAGCATGTTGCTCATGGCGGCCCTTTGGGCTGGCATGAAGACGTACATGCCGAGGCCGTGATCCACGTGCGACCAGGCGCTGACGTGCTTGGCGACGATCGGGAGCCAGCTCTTGTTCCAGTACTGGAACACGTTCTCTGACTTGGCGTTCTCGATGCTCTGCGTGATCTGGCGGACGGAGTTCGAGTTGTTGACGTAGTACGTCTTCTCCCACTCCTCGTTGGGGTCGCGGAACTCGTGCCAGTTGGACGACTTTATGCTCGTCCAGGTCGCGTCGTAGCCCAGATCGCCGTTGGGCCACCCGAGGATCCAACCCTGCGTCAGGTACTTGTCGGGGTCGGGCTGGACGTCGACCGTCACGTCCTCGTACTTGGTGGCGCGACGCCCCTTGGGCTCGAAGTAGTTGTACGTCCGGCTGCCGGACCCCGCGAACTCGGCCGCCCCGGCTTCCGCGTCCGTCAACCGGATGGGGGGTATGCTCCTCGTTCCCCGTCCCGCCGCTTCGGTAATTGCCTTCTCTTCACTCACAGACAGTCAACCATCCTTTCCCAACTGATCTTTGCTGTCCGCACGATGCTCTCTCTGGATTTGTCGCTTCTCTGCCCGTCAAAGCATAGGCATCTCCTTCTATTGTTCGAGTCGTTCGGGGGCCTCCGGGCCTTTCACTTCTTTTTTCTTGGACCCTTCCGCCTCCCCCGTGGTCGTGAACTTGTCGAAGTAGATGCTCTCCCGCTCCACGCCCTTCGCCTCGATCACCGGGATAGCCGCGTCGATCATGGGGGGTGGGCCGGCCAGGTACGCCTCCGTCCCGCTGAGGTCTCCTTCCAGGCGGCTGAGGACATCCGTGATCAAACCCGTCTCCCCGTCCCACTCGTCGTCGGGGTCTGGGTCCGAGAGCGCCGGCACGAAACGGAAACCTGGCAGCTTTTTCTCCAACGCCGCTAACTCGTCGAGAAAGAAGAGGTCTTTCTTTGTCCTGGCCCCGTAGTAGTAAGTGGCCTTCCGCTCGATGCCGTTCTCGGCCATGTGGTTGAGGATGGACCAGATCGGGGCCATTCCCGAGCCGCCCCCGAGAAAGATGATGTCTCCCTCGGACTTCTCGTGCAGCATGAACATCCCGAAGGGGACCTTCACCTTCATCTTGTCCCCGACCTTGAGCTCCTCCTCCAGGTAACTTGAGAACATCCCGCCCGGATAGACTTTGATGATGAACTCGGCCCGCTCGGCGGAGGAGGTGGTGTTCGCCATGGAGTAGGCCCGGTGCTCGTTGCTCCCCGGGAGGTAGAGCTCGGCGTACTGCCCCGGGATAAAGTTCATCTCCGGGGGATCCACCAGGTTGAGCACGAGGCGCTTTATGTCATGCGTGAGCGCCTCGATCTCCTGGACCTCGGCGTGAATCATCTGGATCGGAACACCCGTCTCCAGCATGTCCTCGTGGTAGGCGATGAGCTCGACCTCAAGATCGCCGTAGGCGTAAGACTTGCACAGGAGGACGAAGCCCTCCTCTTCCTCGGTCTCGTTTAGCGCGAAAGTGGAGAAAGGGTCCATCTCCATGTCGCCATCCAACAGAAACGCCTTGCACGCCGCGCACTGCCCCTGCCTACAGCCATGCATCAACATGACGCCCTGCCGGAACGCCGCATCGAGGACGGTCTCTTCTTCGTCTACCTCGATCTCGATGCCGACCGGCTCAAAGTGGACCTTGTGCTTCTTTCCCATAACTAAGCCCCTCAACCCCTTTTATGCATGGTCTTGTGGTGTATGCCCTAAACCCCTGGTGAACCACGATCGTATACACGCAACAAGGCCACGTCAAAATAGTGCCAATCGATTCCTCAAGTGTTGGGATTTACGGGTGCGTGTACGAAATACGGAGAATTTCCAACAGTGTCGGAATCGAGGACCGTGAGGCGCGAGGGGAGACCGCTCGGTGAGATCGGCGGCGCTCTTTAGAGACCGGGCCGCCGTGTGTTTCTCGCGCCCGCCTCCCCGCCGACGGCGACCTGCTCTTGGCTCTCGTTCCTGCGATTCCCTTTCCGGCCTGGATCCTACGCACGCGAAACGGTCCGGTCAAAAAAGCCCGCGCCGTTCCTTGGAGGCAGGAATTTCAAGCTCCGGTATCTTCGCTTGCGGCGCAAAGAGAGAGCGGCCGGTTTGCCCGGCCGCTCGCCTTTCGGATGTCGTGGACGGTTAGTAGCTCGTGTTGATGGTGAAGCCTTGCTTGTACTCCGCCATGTGCTTCTCGCGCTCTTCGTCGGACATCTGGTTGAGCAGGACGTTCGGGCTCTGGAACTCGATGCCCCGCATATTGTCGAGGGTCCACATCTTCTTCTCGTCGAAGAGGACGTGGGGCTGGGGGACGAGGGTCTTGCCGTCGTCCCGGACGTAGCCGAGGTCCTGCTGAATGTCGGCGAGGTCCCAGCCGTGGTAGAGGGTCTCCCACTCGCGCTTGCCGGTCATCTTGCCCATGGCGGGCGTCGGGCGGCCCTTGTAGGTGTCCCGGAAGGCGACCGTGTCCGTCCAGTGGCAGTACTCGTGGCAGTAGGTCCTCCACTGGCCGTCGACAAAGTCCATGACCGTATCCTCGCGGATCAGGCACGGGACCATGCAGCTCCAGCAGCGGTGCGGGTACACGTAGCCCGTGTCCTCGAAGGCTATCGGCTTGTGGCCGTTGGGCTCCGAGAGCGAGCTGTAGTGCTCCCACCACTGGCCGAACTCGTTGTACCAGCCTGGGTACTTGTGCTCGAACCACTCGAAGTCTTCCTCGGTCATCGGGTCTATGCGCCAGTAGTTGACCGGCCAGCCGGTTGCGAAGAATTGGGCGACCTTGTGCACGTAGCCCTTGTTCCAGATCCGGTTCCAGCCCTCCTCGACAACCTCGTGGGGGACCTTGAGACCGTACTTCTCGAGCGGCACCAGGTAGCTGCGGTAGTAGTCGTCGTAGTACCAGCGGCGCCACATCTCCGCGTAGGACTCGCGGTCCTTGCGGCGGTCCTTGGTTCCGTACTCGATGAACACGCCGATGGCGGCGTCGACGACGGCGTGCTGGTTCCAGAGCGAGTAGATCAGGTCGCGCTCTAGGAGGTCCTTGTTCTCGTCGTTCGCGAGCGCCATCAGGAGCGTGCCGTAGCCGTTGTTCATGTGCCTGGATTCGTCGGACTGGACCGAGAGGAACACCGTCGGCAGCAGGTAGTCGCCGTTGGCCGCAGCCTCCGACGGCATCGCCACGAACAAGGTGTTCGTAAAGGCGGTCTCCGCGACGACCTGGAGGTAGATGTTGCAGGCCGTGATCGCATCACCCGTTATGAAACCCTCGCCGAACTGACGGCCGATGGTCCCGGCGTAGTTGTTGGAGAACGCCTTCTCGGTGATGTCGAACCCCGCCGGGTCGATGTAGTTCTTCATGTACTCGCGCTTGAGGTTCATCTGGATCGTCGAGTGGCGGACCTCGTCGATCATCTGGAGCGCAAGCCCGTTGTGGATCTCCGTGTTGGGCACCGCCTCCGTCAGGAGCGGCATCGCCCTGGCCGCGGAGATCTCGGGGAAGGGGATGATGGAGAGGAAGAGCTTCTGCCACTCCATCCACCTCGGCTGCACCTGACGCCACATGTTCCCGCGCACAGCACCGTCTACGGCGCCGTACACCCTGTGGTCCTTCTCCTCTTGCATGGTGAAGTACGACTGCATTACCTGCTTCATCGGGTCCTTCTGCGAACCCTTTTCGAGCACGTAGTCGGTCTTGTACTTCGGGTCTTTCTCGACGAAAGTCGGCTCCCAGGAGAGTTCCTGGATCTTCTTGTGTGCCTTGGTTACGCTTCTTCGGGCCACGTAGAATGACTCCTTTCTAGAGTCGGGCTACCAAACGTGCTTCCTGGCAGTGTCCTCGCCCGTACCTCCTCCGTTTTCCCGACGGCATACCTTGCAAGTTCCCTTTCTTACAAAGCCATCTTATGTCCGGCGTCGGGGCCGGCAAAGGCCACCGAACCATTTTTCCAACAGTGTGAGAAAAATTACACGTAAAGGGGTAGAGGGCTTGCGCGAGGGAGCAGGTGTTACAAAATCAGGTTAAGGGAAAGGCAATCCACCGCGCCTCGAGAGAGGGGTGCGAGATCGGGGTGACCGTCAATGAGGCGGCATTTTTCGGAGAGGGCCAACGGTTCTGCGCCCGCACGAGAGTTGGAGACCGGACCGAAATTCCGGAGCGTGCGTCGGGTCTTCAAGATCATAGACCTCGTCAGCCGGCGCGGTGAGGATCTCACGGCGAAGCAACTGGCCCGGGAGATAGAGACAAGCCTCTCCAACTGCTACTACCTGCTGCACATACTCGTGGAGGAGGGGTACATCGACAGGGTCCCGAAGAACGGGGGCTACAGGCTGGGTCCCGCGGTCGCCGCGCTCAAGCACAACGCGAGGAGCAACCTCGACGCCACCATCGAACCCGTCGTGGCGGAGCTGGCCCGGCGGTCGTGCCGGAATGTCTACACGGCGGTGCTCTCGGACGGGGAGGTCACCGTCACGCAGGTCAAGGCCCCGCCGGACGGGCCGCCCGTGGGGGTCACGCCGGGCTTCCAGGGGGCGACGCACGCGCTGGCTCTGGGCAAGGTGCTGCTGGCCGGCCAGGGGTCCGCGTACGTCGACGATTACGTTGACGACCACGGGCTGGAGGCGTTCACGCCAAGGACCATCACCCAGCCGGCGCTTTTGCACGCGCAGCTCAACAAGGCGCGGATGGTTGGGCTGGCGACGGACTTCGAGGAGTTCGCGCTGAACCTGTGCTGCGTGGCGGCGCCCGTGCAGGACGAGAACGGCAAGGTGGAGGGGGCGATAGGGCTCTCGACCACGCCCCGGCGCATCAGGGAGGAGGGGCAGAGGCACCTCATCGAGCTCGTCCAGTGGGCCGGGCGGGAGGCCTCCGTGCTGATCCAGAACGGGCGGTAGAGAGATGCAAACACGCAACGAGAGGGGAACGGTTTGCCGAGGTTAGAGGTCGAGGGGGCCGAGCCGGTGGACGTCGAGGAGGGCAAGCGGCTCGTCCTCGCCATCGAGGAGGACGCCGGCGTGGACATCCAGCACCAGTGCGGGAGCTACGCGCACTGCACTACGTGCCGGGTGGCGTTTCTGGAGGGGGAGCCCGAGGACATGACGCAGGCCGAGATGATGGCGCTGCAGATGCGGGATCTCCTGGAGAAGGAGCGGCTCTCGTGCCAGATTCTGTGCGAAGAAGACATGAAGCTGCGCGTGGGGCTGACCGTGAGCGGTAGCAAGGCCAACTCCGCCGGGGGCAAGCCCGAGGAGGAGATCACACCCGAGCCCGTCTGGATAGAGAGGCCATACTGATGCAGACCACGAGCGACGGTCCGTCCGCGAAGACGCCGATACTCTCCGAGTGGCTGAACTACTGGGTCTTCGTCTCCTATATGGCGGGCCCGAACCTCGACGCCGACAAGCCGGCCAAGCCGGTGAGGGACAAACCCGAGGCCGTGACCGCCTCGTTCCTTCTTGAGGACTACGGGAACTTAGGCATCGAGGTGAAGCGCAACCCGGGGGACCCTACCATCTTCATGTCCTGGGGGGCCGTGCTCTACGTCCAGGGGCCGCCGGCGGAGGTGCGAAAGCAGATCGACCTCGAGAACGCCAAACAGGCGAAGGGTGACGGCGTCAGGTAGTCAGTACCACTCACGACAATGGAGGAGCGCGCGAGATGCAGGAGAACGGTGGGAGGCCGCTGGCGACGGTGTTCGCGTCGCCAGGCAAATACATCCAGGGCGCGGGCGCCGTGGGCAGGATCGGGGGGGTTCTCGAGCAGCTCGGCTCTACGCGGCCCCTGATCCTGGGCGACCCGATAGTCGACGAGATCATGGGCGGCACGCTGGACGCCATCTCCGGCGCCACCCGCGTCGAGTTCGGCGGCGAGTGCTCCCCCGAAGAGATAGACCGCGTGGCCGCGGCAGCCTCCGAGAACGGCGCGGACGCGGTAGTCGGCATCGGCGGCGGCAAGACCATAGACGCCGCGAAGGCGGTCGCCCACCCCGCCGGCCTCCCGCTCGTCGTCGTCCCCACCATCGCCTCCACCGACGCCCCGACGAGCTCCCTCTCGGTCGTCTACGACGAAGACGGCGCCTTCAAGGAGTACCGCTTCTTCGGCCGGAACCCCGATG
>CADCUW010000091.1 GCA_902805985.1 uncultured Rubrobacteraceae bacterium | reverse complement strand
AGTAGTCTGTGGTCTCGTCCGAGCGCACGGGCTGGAGCACCGGCGGGGCGGCGAAGGGAACTTGGAAGGGTTGGGGCAACTGGCTGGAGGGCAGCCGGTCTCCCGAGGACCACTCGGCCCTCGCCGTGCGCTCCAAGGGAAGCACGAGCGCGGCGCTGCCGAGCAGGCCCAGCTTCAGCGCGTCCCTGCGGCTCATCCGGTTCGCCCGGCTCATCTTTCTCTCCATATAGTCCATCCCGTCCCTCCTCGGTCTCTCCAACACCTGTCCCGCACCGAGACGACAAACCGGCCACCCGGGGCTTCTAGAAGACCCCGCGAGTAGCCGGTCGCGCCACCGGCTCCCCCCGTCCCCATGGGCGCCCAGAGCGGGGGACGGAATTCTTAGCCTCTACTGAAGGCACTATTCGTCTTCGTGCGTCCAGAAACGGAGCGCACGAGCAACCGGATCACCGCCGAGTCGCTTTCGCCTCGAAAATGGCCCGAAGGGCGCAGCTGGGTTGCATACTACGGATCATCAGCGACGATAGCCGGGCCGGAGTGCGTCGCACGTATCCGGCGGGTAAGGATGAGCAGGTAGATCCTTCGAGGCCAACTTCCGAGAACCCCCTCAGCCCGAAGTTCGCGGAACGCCCCGTCCACGCACTCCGGTGAATAGGGGGCCGGGTTCAGCCGCCGAAGAGCAGGCGGTAGGCCACGTTGAGGACCGCGGCGACGCCTATCGCGGCCGCCGAGGCGACCAGAACTTTGCCCGCGGCCGACGACCCCCACACGCCACCCACCCACCGGCCCAGCTTCCTCGCCCGCACCTCGGCCCAGTCCAGGAGGTGGGCTACGGGGTAGAACTCCCCGCAGACCATGGCGAGGCCCACGAAGAAGGTGAGCGTGCCGGGGCCGGGGAGCACCCCGAAGGCGAGGCTGCCGAGCGCGATGGTCAGGCCGCCGACCACGAAGAAGAGCCTGCGGGGGTCCCGCCAGCCGCGCTCGCGCTCTTGCTGGTAGCGGTAGCGGTCCCGGAAGCGGTGCCCGGGGTCGCCCGCCCCGAAGCGCCGCCAGCCCTCTTTCGTCCTCCCGATCATTCCCCACGCGTCTTGCCCGCGACGCGACTTGCGCTACCCACGCCCTCCTCCCTGGTTATCTCCCGCCGGGCCTTGGAAGTCGTCGGAGTCCCCTGACTCCAGGGTGGTCGTGTCGCTGTTGGGCAGAGGGAGTATGTCCAGGTTGAGCAGGGGCGCGAGGGGGCCCTTGGGGCCCTTGTCTTCCTCGACCGTGTTCGTGTGGCTGTCGCTCCAGGAGTAGCCCTCGTTGCTCTCCTCCCCCGATCGGCCGCCCTGCGCCCGCGTTCCTTTGCTCACCGCGTCTCCTCCTCGGGTTTTGGTTTCCTTGCCGCCTCGGGGCGACGCCCCCCCGAAGAGGGTCCGGCCCAGCCCGAGGGTCGGCTCGGCCAAGGAGAAGTACGCCAGCGCGAGGAGCCCCGCGTTCTTGCCCTCCTGTGAGGGGGTCTCGGCTATGGCCGTCGGCAGTAGCTCGACGAAGTCGCGGTCGCACCCCTCGTCGTAGTCGCCGAGGAGCGCGTAGCAGCGGTTGTGCTCCCGGCAGGCGGCGTCCACGGCGTCCACGGGCGGCGTCCGGTAGGC
>CADCUW010000090.1:2674-7729 GCA_902805985.1 uncultured Rubrobacteraceae bacterium | reverse complement strand
CGGATCTTTACGACCGAACGGCCGTCCGAGAGGACGGAGAGAGAGCACGCCTATCCGGGCGATCTGGCCGGTTTCGTGCGGGAGCGCTGGGAGAGGCAGCCGCAAGGCGCCGAGCAGGCGAGCGATGGGGGGGTGGCGCTGCCCGACAGGCCGGTCCTCGAGACCCTTCTGTCCACCTGCTATCAGGCGAGCCTCCTGCGCGAAGAAGAGCGGCCCGTGGTCTTTCGCATGATCTTCGCCGACCCGCAAGATTTCCCGGAAAGCGACGGCCCGCCCGACGGCCTGCACCGGCTCGAGTTCGAGGAGCCGAGGCCCTTCGACGAGCACGAGCTAAGGCGGCTCTCCCCGGCGGCGGACTTCGACCGATCGCTCATCGGGGTGGCCGCGGACGAGGAGGGGGAGACGAGGATCTGGGGCCTCGTCTACTCGGGACCGCGGTGGCTGCGGGGCGTGCAGGGCGGCAGGGAGCCCTCGGCGCCGCTACCCCCCGTGCTGGTCGTCGAGGTCGAAGGCGCGGGACGGTTGCAGGTCAAGAAGGGCTCCGTCTCGGTCGCGGAGCTCGAGGCCGGAAGGCTCTCGGCCTCCTACGCAGACGTCTTCGCCTCGCAGTGGCTGCCCGACCTCTTCGCGCCCGTCCGGGCGGAGCTCGTGGAGTTGCACGAGGAGGCGCGCGGGGGGGCCGCGTCCCTGGGTGAGCCGTGGGCGCCGCTCGACCCGGACCTCTCGCGCAAGGTCGCCCAGCAGATGTTCCGGCGGCTCGTCTCGACCGTGCGCAACGCGCACCACGGGGGGACCATCGTCATCATGCCGCCCGAGAGGGCCGGGGAGGTGCTCGCCGGGGAACACGTCTCGCTCAAGCATACGTTCTCGGACGGCGAGCCCCGGCGGCGTTTTCGGACCCTGATCGTGCGCATAATGAACCGCCTGGCCCAGTCTCACGGCAGGGGCGAAGAGGTCGCCTACCCGAGGGCGGTGGGCTGGGAGGAGTACGTCTGGAGCGAAGATAGGGAGCTCGCCGAGCTCGACGAGGCCATCTTCGAGTTCGCCCATCTCGTCGCGGGCCTCGCCGCCGTGGACGGCGCCGTCGTCATAACCCGCCGCTTCGAGCTTCTCGGCTTCGGTGGTGAGATCTCCGGCGAGTTGGAGCCCGTCCACGCCGTCCGCAAGTCCCTCGACCTCGAAGGCGAGAGCACCATCGAAGAGGGAACCCAGGGTGTTGGTACCCGTCACCGCTCCGCCTACCGACTCGCCGCCGCCCTCCCCGACGTCCTCCTGGTCGTCATCTCCCAAGACGGCGACGCCCGCTTCGTCAGGGACCGTAACGGCGCCGTGACGTGCTGGGATCAGGCCTGAGGACGGGGTAGGCTCTTGAAGGGTGTGTGAGGAGGGCCCCGACCCTCTCCGACGGCAGGGACTTGACCGGACTACCGGCCGTCTCGGGCCTTGTCCTGGCGAACCACGCAGAGGGCGGCCAGCAAGCCCAGGGAGGCGACGCCCGCGGCGGCGAAGAAGGCGAACCTGTAGCCTGCCACCAGGGCTTGCGCGCCGGGGGGTGCGCCGCCCGCCGGAGCGCCGGCGTACGCGGAGGTGGTGGCCGCTGCGAGGGTGAGCAGGGCCGCGAGCCCGAGCGCCGTGCCCACCTGGGCGGCCGTGTTCATGAAACCTGAGGCCAGCCCGCGCTTGTCCTCCTCCACCGCCGAAGTGCCGCGCGCCGTGGAGGCGACCGAGGCGCACCCCAGGCCCAACCCGGAGAGGGCGGCCCCCACGAACACGTAAGGCACGCCGCCCTCGGCCGAGATCCGGGCGCTCACGAGCGCCGCCGCCGCCACGACCGCGAGCCCCCCGGCCATGACCGCCCTCCCGCCGATGCGACCGGCGATTCGCCCTCCGATCGCGGCGCCAACGACCACGCAGAGGCTCAGCGGCAGACCCGCCAAGCCCGCGAAGGACGGGGAGTAGCCTAGAGTGTCCTGGAGGTAGAGGGTCGCGAGCACGCTGACCGGGGCGGTGGCGGCGGTGAGCGCGAAGGCGACCAGGGCCGCCCCGACCAGCCCGCGCGAGCGGAGGACGCCGGGCGGAACGAGGGGCTCGGCCACGCGCCGCTCGACGACCACGAAAGTCCCGAGCAGCGCCGCGGCGAGGGCGAGGGTACCCAGCGTCGCGGGAGATCCGAAGCCCGCCTCCTCGGCGCGCGTGAGTCCGAAGACGAATAGCACCAAAGCTCCGGTTACCGTCGCGGCCCCGAGCAGGTCGGGCGGGCGGGAGGCCGAATGGTCCCGGAACTCGGGCAGGAGCACGTAGGAGAGCGAGATCCCCACCACCCCGACCGGCACGTTGACGAAGAAGACCCACTCCCAGCCGAAGAAGTCCGTTATGAGCCCGCCGAGAAGCAACCCCGCCGCCCCTCCCCCCGCCGCCACCGCCGTCCACGCGGCCACCGCGCGGTTCCGCTCGCGGCCCTCCTCGAAGATCGTCGTGATGATCGAGAGCGCGGCCGGGGCCGTGATCGCCGCCCCCAAACCCTGGACGGCCCGCGAGGCCACCAGCATCCCCGGCGAGAAGGAGAGCCCGCAGAGGAGCGAAGCCCCCGTGAACAGCGCGAGCCCAACCACGAATGTCCTCCTCCTGCCCCACAGGTCAGCCACCCTCCCCGCCAGAAGCAGGAAACCCGCGAAAGACAGCACGTAGGCCGAAATAACCCACTGCAAGTCGGCCCGCGAGAACCCCAGATCCCGCCCGATGGTGTGCAGGGCCACCACCACGGCGTTCACGTCCAACACGTCGACGAACTGCGCCACGCACAACAGCGCCAACGCCGCCCCTTTACGGTTCACCCCCGTCTCACACCCCAATCACTACTTTAACGATAAAGTAGTGTAGCATCGGTTCCATGAGCCGTGCAGGTCCAAAAGCGGGCGGGTCTTCCGGGGGTTCCGGGGGGCGGCGGGTGACCCTGGCGCGGGTCGCGGGTGAGTTGGGCGTCTCCGCGATGACGGTTTCGAACGCCTACAACCGCCCGGACCGGCTCTCCGGGGCCTTGAGAGAGCGGGTCTTCGAGACGGCTGACAGGCTCGGGTACAACGGTCCTGACCCCGTGGGGCGCTCTCTGAGGCGGCAGAGGACGGACGTTGTGGGCGTGCTCTACTCGAACCCCCTGTCCTACGCTTTCGACGATCCGGCGGCCGTATCTTTCCTGCGCGGTTTGAGCGCGGTCACCGAAGGGGCCGACCTCGGGCTCCTGCTCGTGCCTGCGGCCAGCGGGTCGTCCGGGGGTCGGGACCCCCGGGCGGCGGCGCAGGCGGCGGTGGACGGCTTCGTGGTCTACTCGATGAGCGACGAGGAGCCCCTGCTTGCGGCGGCCCTGGGCAGAGACCTACCGGCGGTGGTGGTGGACCAGCCCTTCAGGGAGGGCGTGCCCTTCGTCGGCATCGACGACGAGGCCGCCGCCAGGGAGGCAGCCGGGCACCTCTTGGAGCTCGGGCACGAGAGGTTGGGCGTCGTGTCCTTCGCCCTCTCCCCGGACGGCCGGGAGGGCGTCGCGGACCTCGGTCGCCAGGGAGGAGCGGCTTTCCACGTCAGCCGATCCAGGTTGCGCGGGTACCGGGGCGCCATAGAGGACGCCGACCTACCGTGGCCGGAAGTCCCCGTCTACGAGTGCCCGGGCAGCACCGCGGCCCTCGGCCACCGGGCCGCCGGGGCGCTGCTCTCCTTGCAGCAGAGACCCACGGCCATCCTTGCTTCGAGCGACCAGCTCGCGCTGGGCGTGCTCGCGGCGGCCGAAGAGCTGGGGCTGTCCGTGCCCGGAGACCTCTCCGTGGTCGGTTTCGACGACGTCCCCCAGGGAGCGGTCGCCGACCCGCCCCTCACCACCGTGCGCCAGGACCACGACGAGAAGGGGTCTTTAGCCGGACGCATGCTTGTCTCGCTGCTTCGCGGAGAAGACGGTCCCGGCCCCCGGCGCCTGCCGACCCGTCTGGTGGTCCGCGCCTCGACCGCTCCGCCACCCCGCCTTCGCGCAGCGACGGGTGGCGCTCTGCCCTAGAATCAGGGCATGCGTCATGGAGGAGACACGCCTCGTTGCAGGACGGTAGGTACGTGAACGGGGTGCCGGATGAGTTCGCGGCGCCGCTCGCGCTGGTGGTCCGCACGCTGGACAGGCCCGGCGTGTTGCACGCTTTGACGAGCGTGATCCTGGAGCACGGGGCGAACATCACCTACGTGGACATAGCCGAGCGCCACGAGCGCGGGTCGTCCACCGTCTACTTCGAGCTCGAAGGGGTGATCGAGGGACTCGCGGGGGAGGTGATGCGGGGCCTCCAGTCGCTCGACATCGTGGAGGAGGTCGAGCGGGCGCCCTCCTTCCAGAAGGTCTACGGGAAGAGGATCATCGTCGTCGGCGGCGGCGCCCAGGTCGGCCAGGTCGTCGTCGGCGCGGTCGCGGAGGCCGACCGCCACAACATCCGCGGCGAACGCATCTCCGTAGATACGATTCCGCTGGTTGGCGAGGAGGACCTCGCGGCGGCCACGAGGGCCGTGGCCCGGCTGCCGAGGGCTGTGGCGCTGGTGCTCGCGGGGGCCCTGATGGGCGGGGACGTGGCGAAGGCCGTGTACGAGATCCGGGAGAAAGGCATCATCGTCCTCTCCCTGAACATGCCCGGCAGCGTCCCCGACGCCGCCGACCTCGTCGTCAGCGACCCCGTCCAGTGCGGCGTCATGGCCGTCATGGCCGTCTCATCCTCCGCCCGCTTCGACATCGCCCGCCAGCGGGGGAAACGTTACTAGCGGGTTTCAGGCTTCGGGTTCCAGGTTTTGAGGTTTCAGCCGTCAGGTCCCTCGCTTCCGGCCGCGCCCGCTCCTGGCGCTGGGACTACAGCGTTTGCCCGCCGCCGTCGGATAGCCTTTCCTGAAACCTCAAAACCTGGAACCTCAAAACCTCAGAGCCTGATGCCTTATATTGGAGTCGTTGTCGTCGCGGGCAATCGGGGAGGGCCGGTCTTGTGGCCGTAAAAGATGGGTGGCGGGGGCGGTTCTTCGAGGACTTCGAGGTGGGGGACG
>CADCUW010000090.1:0-2664 GCA_902805985.1 uncultured Rubrobacteraceae bacterium | reverse complement strand
CAGCGTCCCCGACGCCGCCGACCTCGTCGTCAGCGACCCCGTCCAGTGCGGCGTCATGGCCGTCATGGCCGTCTCCTCCTCCGCCCGCTTCGACATCGCCCGCCAGCGGGGGAAACGTTACTAGCGGGTTTCAGGTTTTGAGGTTTCAGCCGTCAGGTCCCTCGCTTCCGGCCGCGCCCGCTCCTGGCGGTGGGACTACAGCGTCTGCCCGCCGCCGTCGGATAGCCCTTCCTGAAACCTCAGAGCTTGATGCCTTATATTGGAGTCGTTGTCGTCGCGGGCAATCGGGGAGGGCCGGTCTTGTGGCCGTAAAAGATGGGTGGCGGGGGCGGTTCTTCGAGGACTTCGAGGTGGGGGACGTCTACCGGCACCCCCTCGGGCGGACGGTCACGGAGACGGATAACGTCTGGTTCACGCTCCTGACCCAGAACACGGCGCCCATCCACTTCGACCGCCACTACGCAGCCCAGGCCGAGTTCGGCCGACCGCTGGTGGACTCGACCTTTACGGTGGCGCTGGTCACAGGCCAGAGCGTCACGGACGTCTCCCAGAACGTCATGGCGAACCTTGGCTGGGACGAGGTCAGGCTGCCCGCCCCGGTCTTCGAGGGCGACACCATCTACTCCCAGTCCGAGGTGCTCGAGACGCGAGAGTCCAGGTCGAGGGACAACGTCGGCATCGTGACCGTGAAGACCACGGGCTACAACCAGCAAGGGACGGTCGTAATAACCTTCAAGCGGACCGTCATGGTCTACAAGCGCGGCCACTCCCCGGGCGCGTCGAGGCCGGAGCCCGAAGGTTCTGGCGGCGTGGCGTGATCCTGGACGACAGCAAGCTGCAGGAACTCCGGCGGGGCGTCCGCGACCTGTGCGCCGGCTTCCCGAACGAGTACTGGCGCGACCTCGACGCCAGGCGCGAGTACCCGGAGGAGTTCGTGCGGGCCATGACCGGGGCCGGCTACCTCGCCGCGCTCATCCCCGAGGAGTACGGTGGCATGGGCCTCGACCTGACCGCCGCCTGCGCCATACTCGAGGAGGCGAACCGTTCCGGGGCCAACGCCAACCCCGCCCACGCCCAGATGTACGTCATGGGGACGCTGCTGCGCCACGGCTCCAGGGAGCAGAAAGAGGAGTACCTGCCGAAGATAGCCGCCGGAGATCTCAGGCTGCAGGCCTTCGGTGTTACCGAGCCAGAGGCCGGCACCGATACATCCAGCATCTCGACCTTCGCGGAGAGGCGGGGAGACCGCTACGTGGTGAGCGGGCGCAAGATCTACATCTCCCGCGTCCAGCACTCGGACCTGATGGTCCTGCTCGCCCGGACGACGCCCGTCGAGGAGGTGGAGAGGCGCTCCGACGGGCTCTCGGTCTTTATCGTGGACCTCAGGGACGCCGGCGACCGCCTGAAGGTGAAGCGCCGCCAGGTGATGATGAACAACTTTACGAACGAGCTCGAGTTCGACGGCGTCGAGGTGCCGGCCCGGAACAGGATCGGGGATGAGGGAAGTGGCCTGCGCTACGTCATGGACGGCATGAACGCCGAGCGCGTCCTCATCGCCGCCGAGTGCGTGGGCGACGGCCGCTTCTTTATCGACCGGGCAACGGCGCGGGCCAACGGGCGCGTCGTCTTCGGCCGCCCCATCGGCCAGAACCAGGGCGTCCAGTTCCCCATAGCCCGCGCCTACGCCAACGTCGAGGCCGCCGACCTGATAACCCGGAGGGCCGCAGCCCTCTTCGATAGGGGCGAGAGGTGCGGCGCCGAGGCGAACATGGCGAAGCTTTTGGCCGCGGATGCCTCGTGGGAGGCGGCCAACGTCGCGGTGCAGACCTTCGGGGGCTACGGGGTTGACGCCGAGTACGACGTGGAGCGCAAGTTTCGCGAGACGCGCCTCTACCAGGTCGCCCCGATCTCCACGAACCTCATCCTCTCCTACCTCGCCCAGCACGTCCTCGGCCTCCCGAGGTCCTTCTAGGATGGCCGGCCAGCTTCCGCTCGAAGGCATCACCGTCGTCGCTCTAGAGCAGGCCGTAGCCGCCCCCTTCGCCACCCGCCAGCTCGCCGACCTCGGGGCGCGCGTCGTAAAGATAGAGCGACCCGAGACGGGTGACTTCGCCCGCCACTACGACGAGACCGTCGAGGGCATGGCGAGCCACTTCGTCTGGCTCAACCGCTCGAAAGAATCCCTCACGCTCGACCTCAAAAGAGAAGGGGCCGGGGAGGTGCTCGGGTGCCTGATCTCCTCCGCCGACGTCTTCGTCCAGAACCTAGCCCCCGGCGCCGCCGAACGCCTGGGCCTCGGGGCCGCGGAGTTGAGGGAGAGACACCCGCGCCTCGTCCACTGCTCCATCTCCGGCTACGGCGCGGGCGGCCCCTACACGCAGAAGAAGGCCTACGACCTGCTCGTCCAGTGCGAAGCCGGCCTCGTCTCCATCACCGGCACGCCGGAGACGCCCTCGAAGGTCGGCATCTCCGTCGCGGACATAGCGGCCGGGATGTACGCGTACACCGGCATTCTCTCCGCGCTCTTCCGGCGCGAACGGACGGGCGAGGGCGCTGTGCTGGAGGTCTCGATGCTCGAAGCCCTCGGGGAGTGGATGGGCTTCCCCGCGTACTTCGCCGGATACGGCGGCGAGGAGCCGAAGAGGAGCGGCGCGAGCCACGCCG
>CADCUW010000089.1 GCA_902805985.1 uncultured Rubrobacteraceae bacterium | reverse complement strand
AAGGTGTCCTTGCCGAAGTGGCACTGGAGATGGAGGAGGTCCTTGCCCGAGACGTCGCCCATCTCGGCGAGCTCGAAGGGGCGGAGGTGCTCTTCGCCCGCCGTGAAGGCCTCCACGCCGTAGAACTCGCCGCCGACGTGGATCGGGACGCGCTCGTCCCAACTCGCCCTGTTCGTCTCACGCCACCGGTTCTGCCAATCGTCTTTGTTCATGTGCCTCCTTGCGGTTGTTGTCCGTGCCTCTCGGGGGACGATTTATAGGCGGCGGACGTAGTGCATGATGGTCTCCCCGAAATCGTCCCGCCCCTCGCGGCCCGTCCGGGCAAAGCCGTGGGATTCGTAGAGGCGGTGGGCGCGGGCGTTTTGGGCGTTCGTCCAGAGCTGCGCGCGGTCGTAGCCTCGGGACCGGGCCTCGGCGAGCACGGCGTCGACCAGCGCCCCGCCGACGCCCTCGCCCCAGCGGTCGGGCCTGACGAACACGGCCCCGACGTGGCAGAGGTCCCGTATCGGGGGCCCGGCGCCGTCTCCGGCGAGGCCCTGCATACCGACGGCCATGCCGACGATGCCCTCCGCGCCTTCCGCGACGAGGAGGAAGGCGGTCGGGTTCTCCATGTGGGCGCGCACGCGCCCGCCGTGCTCGGGCGACGCGGGGCCGTCCCTGCGGGCCTCCTCGGCCGCGCGCCATACCCCGAGCGCGGGTTCGAGGCCGTCCCGTCCGCCGCGACGGACGGTGGCCGTGTTTTTCATCCTGCCGGTCCTTCCAGGTTCTCTATGCGCAGGGGCTCGACGGGGTCGGCGAGATCGAAGCCGAAGACCCGCGAGTAGAAGAAGAGCTCGCCCTCTAGCGCGCGCTTGATGTTCTCGGCGCGGCGGAAGCCGTGCTGCTCGCCCTCGAACGGGACGTAGGCGACGGGGAGGCCCTTGTTTTTCAGGGCTTCGAACATCGTCTCGGCCTGGTTCGGGGGGACGACCTCGTCTTCGAGGCCCTGGAAAAAGACGACGGGGCAGGAGAGTCCTTCGGTGTGGTGGATGGGGGAGCGTTCCCGGTAGAGGTCGGCGCGCTCCGGGTAGGGTCCGATCAGGCGCTCCAGGTAGCGCGACTCGAACTTGTGGGTCTCCTCTGCCAGGGCTTCGGCGTCGCTGACCCCGAAGTGGCTCGCCCCCGCCGCGAAGACGTCCCTGAACGCCAGCGCGCACAGCGTCGTGTACCCGCCCGCGCTGCCGCCCGCGATGAGGAGCCGTTCCCCGTCCACGAGCCCCTTCTCCGCGAGGTATCTCGCTCCGTTGGCGCAGTCGTCCACGTCCACGACGCCCCACGTCCCGTCGAGCCTCTGCCGGTACCCGCGCCCGTAGCCCGTCGAGCCGCCGTAGTTGACGTCGAGCACGGCGATGCCGCGGCTCGTCATGTACTGAACGTCCAGGCTCAGCGACGCCGTCGTCATCGCGGTCGGGCCGCCGTGGCTGTGGACGAGCAGCGGCGGGAGCTCGCCTTTGGGCGCCGCGTAATCCCTGTTCGCCGGCGGGTAGAAGAAGCCGTGGGCCGTCAGGCCCCCCTCCGTCGCCCATTCGACGGTCTCGGGGACGGAGAGGTAGCCGGGGTCCACCCCGAGTTCGCTCGACCGCCGCAGCACCTCACGCCCG
>CADCUW010000088.1 GCA_902805985.1 uncultured Rubrobacteraceae bacterium | reverse complement strand
GGTGGGCCGTGCTGGCTGTGTGGGGCGCCATCCTCATCTTCAGCGCCTTCTTCGCCCCCGACCTCTCCGGGCGGCTGAAAGGCGGCGGCTTCGAGGGCTCGAACTCCGAGGCCGAGAGGGTCCAGAACGTCATGTCCGAGGAGTTCGGGGTCTCCCCGGCGGCGCTCACGGTCGTCTTTACGGGGGACGGTCTGGAAGCAAAGGGCCAGGAGTTTCAAGAGGCCCAGGAGCAGGCGCTAGCTGGGGTCCGCGAGATGGACGAGGTCCGGTACGTGGCCTCCTACGCGGGCTCCGAAGACGGGCGTTTCATCTCCAGGGACGGCGGGAAGTCCTACGCGATCGTCGCCTTCAGCGTCTCTATCGACCAGACCCGCAACGTCGTCGCGGAGGTCAGGGAGAAGGTGCGCTCCGACGAGCTCGACACCTACGTCACGGGGGCGCCGGCCGTCTACCAGGACCTTGAGGCCGCGAGCAACGAGGACGTCAAGCAGGCCGAGAAGTACGCCTTCCCCTTCGCGGTGCTGATCCTGATCTTCGCCTTCGGGACGCTGGTCGCGGCCGGGGTTCCCGTGGTCATCGGGGGGGCGAGCGTGCTCACCTCGCTCGCGATCATCTACTTTATCGCCGGCGCCTACGACATGTCCGTCTTCGTCTTGACGCTCTCGACGATGCTCGGGCTCGGGCTCGGGATCGACTACGCCCTCTTCGCCGTAAGCCGCTTCAGGGAGGAGCTCGAAGACTACTCGACGGGCGAGGCCGTGGCGCGCACCGTTGCGACCGCGGGGCGTTCGATCTTCTTCTCCGGAACCGCGGTTCTTATCGGGCTGTCTGGGTTGCTCTTCTTTCCTTTCATGTTCATGCGTTCGATCGGCGCTTCTGGCGTGGTCGTGGTCTTCGTCTCCGTCCTCGCGGCCCTGACGTTCCTGCCGGCCCTTCTCGGCGTCCTCGGGCCGAAGGTGAACTGGCTGCGCATCCGGCGCCGGAGCGGCGGGCCAGGCCTTGGCTTCTGGAGCCGGAGCGCCGAGGTGGTAATGCGGCGTCCGTTCGTCGTGATCCTGCTCGTCGCCGGGATTCTCGCCGCCCTGCTCTTCCCCGTGACGCACATGAAGGTCGGCATCCCGGAGGCAACCGTCCTGCCCCAGAAGTACGAGTCCCGCGCGGGCGATGATCTGCTCAAGGAGAACTTCGAGTACGCGGCCCTGAACCCCATGGAGGTCGTCGCCAACATGGGCCGCGACCCCCTGACGCCCGAAGGCCTCGCCGATACGAGGGATCTCGGCGAGAAGATACGCGCCGCGGACGGCGTCGCGCGTGTCGAGAGCGTCTACACGGTGGGGCAGAGGGCCGCCCGCGACTACGCCGCGCGGGTCGGCGATGCCCGCTCGGACGCCGAGAGCGATGCTTCCGGACGGGTCGACGGGCTCGTCGAGGAGCAGGTCCGGCAGCAGATCGAGCAGAACACTGATGAAGAGGTCCAGCGGCAGCTCTCGGAGATAGAGGCGACGTACGGCTCAGTCCCGCCGGGAACGGAGGAGCGGGTCAGGGCCGAGGTCGAGCCGCGGGTGGCCGAGGAGGTTCGGGCCGCTGAGGGTGAGATCCGGGCCGAGGTCGAGCGCCGCGTCGCCGACGAGGTGGACCGTC
>CADCUW010000087.1 GCA_902805985.1 uncultured Rubrobacteraceae bacterium | reverse complement strand
GCGTACGAGGGCTTCGTGGGGGAGGTCGGCCAGCCCGTAGCCGATGGAAGCATCCGACCGGAGGAAGCAGCCCTGGACGACGCCGAAAGGATCGCCGCCGTGGGAACGGAGTACGGCGTGGAGATAGCGTCGCCTCTTCCCTAGCGGACACCGGAACGCACGAGACGAGCAAGAACAAGAAACCCAAGAAAGGAGAAGAGGATGAAAACCACGACTTATGCGGGAACAACGGGCGGATGGGGGCGGATGACCGTCTTGCTGGCGGCGATGGCGGTGGGGCTCTTCGGGCTCCTCCTGCTCGCCTCGGGGACGGCCCAAGCCCACGACCACCGGATACCGGGCACGGTCCTCAAGAAGGGAGCCAAGGAGCTGCAGGCGGGCCTCCTGGTGAACGAGTCGAGCTGGGACCGGTCCGCGGGCGATGGCCTGTGCGAGAACCGGAGCGTCATCTACAGGACCCGCTTCCCCGAGACCGACAAGGTGGCGGCGGGCAGCACGCTGCGGGTGCGGATCTCCAAGGCCCAGCGCCCCGACTCTTTCGGGATCGCGGCCTACCGGGCGGTGGACGAGGACGGGAATCCCAGCGGCGAAGCACGGCTGCTGAAGAGGTCGCTAGAGCGCGTCGTGAGGGACGGCAAGACGGTGGCGTGGGACGCGGTCTTCTCCGTGAAGAGCCCGGCCAGGGACTACTACCTCGTGAGCGAGGGGCACTGGCAGGACCGGGAGGGCTGCAACGCCGACCAGTTCGCCTTCTGGAGCTTCCACGTCAAGACCCGGGCGTAAAAGCCTGTGGGCACCTCCTAGGGAAGCCCGGAAGCACCCGCCCCGAGGCCGCGATCCCCAAAAGGGATCGCGGCCTCTTTCGTACCCGCGCTCGTGGCCGGGCCACTCGACCCTCTCCGGCCACAAGGGCTCACGACGCGCGGGGAGGGTTCGTTCCGCGGGAGCCCGCTAGTTCCGCCTTCATGGTCCAGGCGTCGCCGACGCGGAAGAGCTTCTCGAAGCCGTGCCGCTCGTAGAGCCGGGCGGCCGGGTCGTTGCCGTCCTCGACGCTCAGGCTCAGGGCGCCGAAGCCCTCGGCCCTCGCCCTCTCCATCAGCGCCCCCAGCAGTGCCCCGCCGACGCCGCGGCCGCGGAAAGCCTCCGCGACGCCCATGCCGAGCTCCGGCACCCCGGGGGCCACGAACCCATACCCCGGCGCGTCCTCAGTCAGAAGCCGGTACCAGGCCGCCCCCACCCCCTCCCCGCTCGCCCAGTCCACCGCCACCACGGCCGCGTCGCCCGGGCGGCCCCAGTCCTCGATGTAGCGGGCGAGGTCCGGGGAGGAGAGGGCCTCGTCCCGCGGCGGCCGGGGGGCGCCGGGGCGCCAGAAGGCGGCCTCGTAGGACATGTCCCTCAAGAACTCATGATCTTCCGAGCGGTAGCCTCGTACCTCGTGGGGCGTCGCGTCGTTCACGGCCCGTTCCTCCGATCCTCGCGTCGAGGGCAGTCTACAACCGATCGTCGACCTTCGAGAACCCCCTGTGGGCGACCCGTCGCCCGGACGCGCCCCATTCCGGGCGTCTACTACTTGTACCGCCCCCGCCGGGAAAAGGTTTGGCGAGGTGTCCCTCTGAAGGCGCTCGGTTCAGGGACCGGCACA
>CADCUW010000086.1 GCA_902805985.1 uncultured Rubrobacteraceae bacterium | reverse complement strand
CGCGTGCGCCAGCTCCTCCTGGATGTCCTCCTCGATGTTCTCCTTGACCTCCTGGGCCCGGACGCCGTCAGGGTTGATGGAGTTGGTGACGTAGTTCATCACCGTCTCGAGTTCCATGAAGTAGGCGGTCTTCAAAAGCTCGACGATGGCCTCGCGCTTCTCGGTCAGCTCCTCCGAGAGGATGCCCTGGCTTCCCCGGTTGGTTTCCATGAGTGGTGACCTCCTGTTGAGAATCTTCGATACTACCCTTTTAACTTACCCCGGCGCACCCCGCGTAAACGTGAAGAGAGAGACAGATTCACCGCCAATAAGCGCCCTGCTGCCCGCGCGTCAGACCCCCGCGGGCTCACCCTCCCTGAAGCTCTTCGGCCTGTAGCGTTCTATGTACCGGCGGAAGTTCTTCACCTCTTCCTTCGCGCGGTCTTCGGTCCAGCCGAGGTGATCCACGGCCACCGAAGCCGCGGCCTCGTCCACGTCGAGCGCCACGTTCGGGCCGAGGCCCACCATGGTGCGCCTGAGGAGCGCGTCGGCCAGGGTCTCGGCCATCTCCCGCCGGAAGGCGTAGATGACCTCGCACCCCATGAGGCCCGTCTCGACCGACGGGTCCGGGGCGAGCGAGACGCGCAGCGATGGGTCGTTGCCGGCCTCTTCGAGCACCTCCGGGGCGCGGGCGCCGTAGAGCCTGAGCAGCCGCTCGGAGAGCTCTTCGGTGAGGCCGCTCGACCCCTTGAAGTCCGCGGCGAAGCGGGCGAAGTCCGGCACCCCGCCGCCGGGCAGCGGCACCCTGTCCGTGTGGCTCGCCGGGGCGTCCCGCCCGAGCTTCTTGAACGCGACGTCCACCGTCTGGCGGGCGAGGTTACGGTAAGTCGTGAGCTTGCCGCCGACGATGGAGATGAGGCCGTCGGCGTGAGGGCCCGCGCCCTCGACCGTGAGCTTGCCGCCGGCGGCGGAGCGGCCCGAGGCGTGGTCATAGACGACGTGGCTCCGGGTGATGGAGCTCTCGGAGCCCTCCGGCTTGAACGGGAGCGGCCTCACGCCGGAGTAGGTAAAGAGGACGTCCTCCCGGCTCAGGTTGGCCGTCGGCACGACGGCGTTCGTCTCGTCGATGAGGTAGTCCATCTCCTCGTCGTTGGCTGAGACGTGGTCGAGGTCCTCCCTGTAACGGAAGTCCGTGGTCCCGATCAGATAGCGACCGTTCCACGGCACGATGAAGTAGGGGCGTCCGTCGCGGCGGGCCTCGACGTAGAGGGCGTCCTGAGGGGCGCCGGGGAAAGGGTCGACGATCAGGTGAGAGCCCTTGGTCCCCCCGATCATCTTCGCCTCGTCTTCCTTGCTCTCCTCGGGGTCCACCCCGAACGTGCCGGACCCGGCGAGCACCCGGTCTACCCAAGGGCCCGCCACGTTGACGGTTACGGGTGCTGTCGCCTTGTATACGCCCCCGCCCAAACCGTCCTCAAACTCCACGCCCGCGACGCGGGGCAGGCCACCGTTCTCGGCGTCGGCGAAGATCAGGCGCCTCACCTCCGCGTGGGTTACGACGACGGCGCCGTGCTCGCGGGCGCTTATGGCGTTCTCGACCGCGACCCGCTCCGCGTACTCGACCTGGCCGTCGTAGTAGGTGGCGGCGCCGAGGAGGCCGTCCGG
>CADCUW010000085.1 GCA_902805985.1 uncultured Rubrobacteraceae bacterium | reverse complement strand
GCGCGCTTCGAGGCCGAAGGGATGGAGAGCCTCTTCGGCTCCGAGCACGCAAGGCACAAGAGACCGCCCCCGGCTATGCGCCGGCTCGTCGTGGACCTCAAGGCCGAGTACCCGGGCTTCAACCCCAACGAGATCGCGAACGCTAGTTAGTCCTCTTCGGCAGGCGGCCCGACCGAAAGACGGTTCGGCGCGTCCCCGGGAGGAGCCCACCCCGCCGCGATTCATGCTGCGCTTCCCGCCCTACCGCGAAATACCGGGATCCGCCGAGCGCAGGCGGGCCGTGGTCGCGCTGCACACCGAGGGCTGACCTTGGCGCCCGCGGCGAGTGCCAAGGCCATAGCCGGATACCTGCAAGTGCATAAGCCCACCGTCCAAAGGGTCCTGAGGCGGTGGGTCGGGAGGGCGTGGACCGCGGGACAGGCCCCACGGCAGGCCGCCCGACGTCTGTAAGGTGGACCTGAAGGCCCTGGAGCCGTGAGGCGCCTCCAACGCCTCATTCGTCCGGCGTGGCCGCTGCCTCCGCGAGTACCCGGGCCAACAACCCGGGCCGCGAGAGCATCGGGTGGTGACCCGTCGGAATCTCCACGACCTTTCCGGCCCTCCTCGCGTACCCCCGCTGCGCCTCCGGCGGGGTCGCCCGGTCCTCGGCGCACACCACGTACGTCGAGGGCTTCTCCCGCCACGCGACGGCGCGGGGGGCCTGACCGAAGACGGCCAAAGGCTGGCGGGTGAGCCGCTCCAGCGCCCCCGCGACCGCCTCCCCGTCGCAATCCTGCATGAAGGCGCCGGGCACGAGCTCGGCCTTTATGCCCATCGTGCCGTCCTCAGGACGTGGGTCCATCCACGGCCCCGGCTCCCCGCCGAGGTCCGCCATCGTCTCGCCAGAGTCGGGCATCACGGAGGTCACGTAGACGAGGTGCTCGACGTTCTCTTGGCCCGCGGCGGCGTCGGTGATGACCATGCCGCCGTAGGAGTGGCCCACGACCATCACGGGCCCGTCCTCCTCGTCGAGCGCGGCGCGCACCGCGTCGGTATCGGCGTGCATATCCCCCAGCGTCTCGGCGGGGGGGACCGGGGGGACCGGGGGCGCGACACAGCTCGGCAGCTCCACGGCCCGGCTCCCCAGCCCCAGGGCGGCGAGCGGTTCCGCCATGCGGTGCCACCACCACGCCCCGTCGAAGACCAGGGCGCCGTGCACGAATACGACCCTCATACCTTCTACCTCCCCACCAACGCTTGCGTTTTCCGCGAACGCGGAGTGTAGCATTTATGTGGCGTTTATGTAGTGTTGTGGTGTCAAGGGCCATCTCCGAGGATCGTATTCGCGCTATAGCCGACACCTCCCGTCCCTGCATCAGTCGCGCGCTTCATGGCCAGGTTTGAATGGTGGCAGCGAGAGCTCGAAGCCGCCCACCGAAGGCCCGCCAGCACGCCATAGAGGTACCTTCCGCCACCAGAGCACGCGCCGTGACACCCTACGGCGACAAAGGAACACCCGAGGCTCTTGACAGCCGCGGCATATCGAGACTACACTTACGTTGTAAATTTACAACGTAAGGCAAGGTGGTGAATCTGTTCGAGCGCGGTTTCGTGGAGAGCATTCGAGTACCGGGGAGGTATGATGTCGCCGTTAAAGCCTTTATACGCGCTGGCGATA
>CADCUW010000084.1 GCA_902805985.1 uncultured Rubrobacteraceae bacterium | reverse complement strand
ACCTCCTTGAGCGCCTCCGCGAGCCCTATGGCGTCGTCCTTCTTGCCCCGGATGACGTGGAAGGCTATGCGCTGGGCGCTCCTGGGTCCTATGGAGGGGAGCTTGGAGAGCTCGGTTATGAGCCGTTCTACGGGCCTGGCGTAGGTCGCCAATAGGTCCCTACATCCCCGGCAGGTTCAGGCCGAGGTCCCCTAGCCCCCCGGTGACGCCGCCGAGCTTCTTGTTGGCGAGCTCCTGCGCGGAGTTCATCGCCTCGTTCACGGCCGCCATCACCATGTCCTGGAGCATCTCGACGTCCTCCGGGTCCACGACCTCGGGGTCGATCTCGATGGAGATGAGCTCCATCCCGCCGGTCATTGTGGCCTTGACCGCGCCGCCACCGGCGCTCGCGGAGACGGTCTCTTTTGCGAGGTCCTCCTGCGCCTGACGCATCTGCTCCTGCATCTGCTGCACCTGGGCCATCATCTTGTTGACGTTCTGTCTCTTCGCCACCCACAACTCCCGAGTCGAGGTTTACGTGCCACGTCATTGTAAACGACCTGTCCGAACGGACCACAGGAAGGTTCGGGACCGCGTGGGGCGGTGACCACGAAGCCCGGGCCGTTCCTGAAAAGACGCGCTCCAGATAGAAACGGGTCGATGTTAGGATGAGCCGCCACCTTTTTGATCCGGGAAGAGGTCCACGTGTCCGAGAACAACCCACAGAAAAATAGGAAGTTCGACCTATGGGGGTGGGTACTGTTCGTCATCTCCGCGTTGTTCTTTATGGCATCCAGCATCCGGGCCGGGGACGTGGTCGGTCTGCTCGGCGGCGTGTTCTTTCTCCTGGCCTGCGCGGTCTTCCTCGCCTCTTACGCCGGTGTTCGCAAAGGCTGAATTGATCCCGAAAGGCGGCGCCTTCCGGGCAGAAGTGGCCGACCCGTCCGGCATCGCGGTCTCCCCTCGCCGGAACCCCGCCTGGTGTTCCTTCCGCCCTCCGGGCCCCTAGCTTCCCTTATCCCCGCCGAACGGGCCGAAGCCGCGCATGATCTCGAACACCTCGGCCTCGCTGCGAATCGTGCCTTCAGCGCCTTCCGGCGTCCCGAACCGCGCCCCGGGGATATCCGCCCGCGCCACCGTTTCGTCGAAACCATCATCGTCCCGCCCCGCCGGTTCCTCCGGACGCGCGGGCGTCTCGGGCGCGGGATCTCGCGAGATAGGCTTCTCCGGCGGCGGGTCCCGCGGGGGCTCCCCGGTGGAGATGGGGACGGCCTCCGGAGCCTCGCCCCCGGACCGGACCTCCAGGCGCGGCCTCGAGCCGACGCGCTCTTCCAGAACCTCGCCCAGGACGTCGGCGTGCTTGCGGTCTTTCGCCATACCCACGTAGAAGTCCTGGTCCTCCGGGAACGCCAGCTTCAGCACCGCGCCGTCGAAGCCCTCAACCCTGGCCTCGCCGTAGACCGCCGCGGTCAGCGCCTGCTTGCGCCGCTTCAGCTCCCCGATGATCCCGGCCCACTGTCCCGCGAGGTCCACCCCGTCCCCTCCGGCCTCCGGTACCTCGGGCACGGCCTCTACCGGCCCTGGTTCGTCGGACGCGGGGGACTCCGCTGGAGCCTCATCCGGCGCCGGTCGTTCCGGCTCGGCCGCCGCCGGGGGCGTCTCGGCGACCGACGGACGTGGCGACGGCGCGTGGCCCGCCAGGCCCCCGTTGGCCGCGGCCTTCTCCAGGCGTTCGAGGCGGGCCATGAGGTTCTCGGTGGAGGGCTCGGTGTAGTCGCGGGCGAGCTTGAGGAAGGTGAGCTCCAGCTCCAGCTTCGGATCGCCGCCGCGCCGTACGCGCCCCAGAGAGTCGCCGAGTGCCTCGACCAGGCGCACGACCTCGGCGGTCGGGACGGCGTTGGCCTGCTCTTCCAGCGGGGCGCGCTCCTCGGCGCCGACGCCGGCGAGGGCCACCTCGGGCGCGTGCGGCAGGAGCATCAGGTTTCTCAGGTGGGAGAGAAGCTCGCCGACGAACTGCCCGAGGTCGCGGCCCTCGTTCGAGAGCCGGTCCACGATGCGCAGAGCGTCCGCTGCCCGGCGCTCGTGCAGGGCGTGGGTCGTCTCAAGTAGGGCTTCGGGGCCGACGCTGCCGAGGAGCTCGCGGACCATCACGGTCGTGATCTCCCCCTCGACAAAAGACGAGAGCTGGTCCAGAAGCCCCTCCGCGTCCCGGAAAGAGCCCCGCCCCTCCCGCGCTATCACGGTAAGGGCCGCGGGCTCGACCGCTATGCCCTCCGCCCTGGAGATCTCACCCAGTTTGGTCGCCAGCGTCTCGATGCTCGGCCGGCGGAAATCGAAGCTCTGGCAGCGGCTGATGATCGTGGGCAGGACCCTGTGCTTCTCGGTCGTGGCGAGCACGAACACGACGTGCTCGGGCGGCTCCTCCAGCATCTTCAGGAGCGCGTTGAAGGCCTCGGCGGTCAGCATGTGGACCTCGTCGATGATGTAGACCTTCGTGCGCCCGCCGACGGGGGCAAGGTTGACCCTGTCCCTGAGGTCCCGGATCTCGTCGATCCCCCGGTTGGACGCGGCGTCCATCTCGATCACGTCCAGGGACGAGTTGCCCACTATGGCCCGACAACTGTCGCAGGTCCCGTCCGGCTCGGCCGTCGGACCCGCATCACAGTTGAGCCCCATGGCCAGGACCTTCGCCGTCGAGGTCTTCCCCGTCCCCCGCGGCCCGCTGAAGAGGTAGGCGTGGGCCACCCGCCCCGTCTCGATGGCCCGCCGCAGGGTACGCACCACCGGCTCCTGCCCAACCACCTGGTCCATCCGCCGCGGACGCCACTTGCGATAGAGCGAAGCGTGCTGCACTAGGAGATCCTGCCGGTCAAAAGAGTCACGCGACTAGTATAACGGACGCTCAGCGGGAGGCATCAGGCAACAGGTTGCAGTTCTGCGCACGAGAAGCGCCGCCCAACCCCGCACCAAAAGGAAAGAACCCCGTTGTCAGGCACCGGGTCCCGTCGAGAGACCCTGATGCCTAAAACCTAGAACCTGAAGCCTAAAAAAACCGCGCACCCCGCCGTCGACGCGACCGCATCCGGCGAACTTCCGGCCGCCGACTCCGGCCTGGCTGTCCCGTAGCACATGAGGTTACCCGCTTAGTGCTGCTACCTTCCGGTCCTGACACGGTTCGCGGGGCCCCATTGCCCGGGACCAGGCCATCAACGCCGGCCGCACCGGTTTCAACCGAACCCGGTTCGCGCCTCGGGCGGGGAATTAGGCCCTGCTAGGCGATCGCAGGTACAGGGCATCGCCATCTCCCCGCTTAGCGCGGCGCGGCTAGTTTACCAAACGGACCGGATAACAAAAGGAGTCGGCAGGACACGGAATTCCTTTGGCTCTGCCCGTTACCGGCGGGCGCCTACGCCCGACCCACGATCACCGAGAAGCCTCTCTCCTCGCGGGCTTCGACGAGCCGAAAACCGGTCTGCGTCAGCGACTCGATCACCTTTTCGGTGCTGACGCGAAGCTTCTTGTAGGCGCTCTTTTGCGTGGTCCAGCCGTCCGCTTGCTTGAGAAACACCACGTCGTGTACGTTGACGTGCAGGGGCTCGTATTCGAGGAAGGTGATCATGATCTTGTCATCGTCCATCCGGACCGGTATTGCCCGGTCCACGCCCTTGAGTTCCTCGGCGTAGTCGCGAAACTCGAGGACAAGCTTTCCCCCTTCTTCCAGCACATCGTGCACGTCGCCGATTAGGATAGACACCTCATCGAACGACCCCAGGTGGGTCAGCGTATCCCCCATGCAAACCGCCGCCTCAAACGGTCCCTCGGCCGCGTAGGCTCCCACGTCTCGCATGTCGCCCAGAACGGTACGAACCTCGCGGCCAAACGTCCTTTCGCGCAACTCCCGCAGAAGAGTCTCGCTCGAGTCCAGGCTCACCACCCGGAAGCCCAGCCCGGCCAGCGCCGCCGTCTGGAAGCCGGACCCGGCACCGAGATCGAGGGCCTTTCCGCGCCGCCGGGTCGAAACCCCAAGCTCCTCCAGGACTTTCCCGTACTCACGGACCTTCGAGTCGAAACCTCCACGCATCCAGGTATAGTGCCGCGCGAGAAGCCTCTGGTAATGCTCTTCCGCGGACGCCACGATTCCCCGATCTCCCCGTCTGCCTTCCGGTCGACAAGCCGGCGCAGCCAGCGTGCCCTACGCGCGGCTCATGCCGTAGAGGATGTTCCGGATCTTGTCGTCGTAGGAGGTGTCGGTGGCCCAGATGCCGCCGCCCAGCTGTCCGATGTTACGGATCCAGTACCCGCGATCCTTCTGCGCGGCGCGGGCGTCGTAGAAGCGGTCGTGGGGCTTGCCGATGGGCTTCTTGCCCGTGTAGGCGGCCATGTGATTTATGTGCATCCTGACCCCCGCGCGGGCGGTCGGGGGCTTCTCGAAGTCGCGGGGCTCGTCGCCCACATCGCCGCCCTTCTTTATGCCGGCCATGTTCCAGGGTTTGGAGTCGCCGGTGTAGCGGCCGTAGCCGGTCTCTACCATGGCCTGGGCGATGAGCACGTCAGGGGCGATGTTCCTGCGGGGGGCCATCTTGTAGTAGATCGGGATGGTCCGCATGATGTACCTGGTGCTGTCCATCGAACGCGCGTACCGCTCGACCTTCGCCTTTGAGTGCCGGGGGCCGCCCAGGATCTCGCCCGGCTCCCGCATGCCGCCCGCCCGCTCCAACGATTCGGCCTGCACGTGCGAGGCCAGGCCAAGGGCCAGAAACGCCGACAGAAAGACCAATCCCACGTACCGCATCCCGCCCCCTCCAGAATCTCCGACCGGACCACAATACTGCGGCCTCCGCCCCCAGGAAGCAAGACCTCTGACACCCCGACACAAGACGTCCTCCGAGAAGGGAGAGGGAGACGGGGAGGGCGGGGGAACGCACCCGCTTGCCGCACCCCGCCTACCAGAAGAGAGAAAGACGCATTGTTGACGCGGTTCGCCGGGGAGCATAGGATGTTTTGTGCTGTTCTACGGGGAGGCGGGCGATGATCGACGAGAGGTTCAAGTCCTTCACCGAGGACTGGGCGCTGCCGGACCGGGCGATTAACGTGGACGAGATCCCCTGGGTCCCGCAGGGCGAGAGGGTCTGGTTCAAGCCCTTGAGGTTCGACCTCACCTCGGGGCGTTGGATCAACCTGCTCAAGGTCCAGGGCTCCGGCAGGGTCAACCGGCACCGCCACTCCGGCGGCCAGGTGATGGGCTTCTGCACCAAGGGCTCCTGGCATTACCTGGAGAGGGACTGGGTCGCGAGACCAGGGACCCTCGTCTACGAGCCCCCCGGCGACATACACACCCTCGTGGTCGACGAGGGCGTGGAGGAGATGCAGACCCTCTTTATTCTGGAGGGCGTCATCCAGTACCTCGACGACGAGGACAACCTGATCCTCCAGGACGACGTCTTCTCGAAGCTCGACCGCTACCTCACCTTCTGCGAGCGGGAGGGCATCGAGCCCGTGGACCTGCGCTTCTGATGGGCGTCCTCGAAGACCTCGGGCTCGACGGCAAGGTCGCCCTGGTCACCGGGGCGGCCCGCGGCCTCGGGGCCGGCATGGCGCTCGGCCTGGCCGAGGCCGGCGCGGACGTGGTCGGCCTGGACATCGCCCCGATGGAGGAGACCGGGGAAGGAGTTACCGCCACGGGCCGGCGTTTTCACGCCATGAACCGGAACCTCATGGAGACGAAGGCGGAAGGCGCCGCCGAGATCGTGGCCCATTGCGTCTCGGAGATGGGCCGTCTGGACGTCCTCGTGAACAACGCGGGCATCATCCGCCGCGATTCGGCCCTGGAGTTCGGGGAGGAGGACTGGGAGGGCGTCATCCAGGTGAACCTCTCGGCGGCCTTCTACCTCTCCCAGGCCGCCGCGCGGCGCTTCGTCGAGCAGGGGGACGGCGGGAAGATAATCAACACCGCCTCGGTCCTCTCCTACGAGGGCGGCATCACCGTCCCCTCCTACGCGGCCTCCAAAGCCGGCATAGCGAACCTCACGCGCGCGCTCGCCAACGAGTGGGCGCCCCTCGGTATAAACGTGAACGCCCTCGCGCCGAGCTACTACACGACCGAGCTGACCGGGGCCATCAGGGAGAACGAGGAGCGCTCCACGGCACTGTTAGCCCGCATACCTGCGGGCCGCTACGGGGAGCCAGAAGACCTCAAGGGCGCGGTGGTCCTGCTAGCCTCGGCAGCGGGGGACTTCATCCACGGCTCGGTCCTGCCCGTCGACGGCGGCTGGCTGGGACGGTAGCGGATCGCTCCGCATACTCGTACACCACCCCCGCATCTTATGCCGCCTTGTATGCGTCACCGCGCCGGAGAGAGTCCCTAACCCCGTCCGGCTCGGGGCCATGCAGGATAGGGTATACGAACTCCTGGGAACTCCTACCGATGGACGAGACACTCGCCTAGACGACGGGTATTCGAGCGTGTTGCAGTGCGGTTGCAGCAGACGGCGACCCGAGGGGCGCGTTCGGGTGTGCGCAGAGGTCCCGGGTTCTTGCTGTTAAGGGGCGGAAAAGCGGAGAGGGAGGGATTCGAACCCTCGAGACGGCTTAACACCGCCTACGCGATTTCCAATCGCGCTCCTTCGGCCAACTCGGACACCTCTCCAAGGCGACGGCCCCGAGTGTACCAAATCGTCCGTCGGGAATAGAACCTAGCTTGCCCCGTCCTCGCGTCTCGTGCCCCGCCGCAGGCGCGCCGCGAGCAGCACCAGCATCGTGAGCAGCATGAGGCCGTGGTTGGCGAGGAAGAACTCCCGGCCGTAGTAGGCGCTGTTGTAGTAGGAGACGGGGCTCGCCCACGTCCAATCGGAGAGGGGCCAGAAGAGCGGGCGCACGTCGTCCACGTGGGTCAGGAAGTCCGCGACCGTGTGCCCGAGCCAGCCGAGGAGAAACCAGAGGAGTATCCGGCGGCGGTCCCGGCTCCCCAGCTTGAAGACCCGGTACAGGACGAGTAGCGCCACGACCGGCACGGCGGAGTGGAGGATGCTTCCCGTGCCGCCGAACGGGCCGGTGAAGTAGATGGCCTGCAGTACCTCCTCGGTGTCCATCGAGGACCAGCCGTCCCGCAGGTAGGCGGGACCTATGTAGTATGCGGTGCCGGCGAAGGAGGGCAGGTCGGGGAGCGTGGCGCCGGCGGCGCCTGCGACGGCGGCGGCCCGCCCGGCCTTCACGCCGTGCTTGGCGAGCGCCCAGGTAAAGAAGGCGTGGGAGTAGGTCTCCACGCTACCGGGTCTCCGTGCCGGGAGCGGGCATCGGCCCCGCCAGCGCCGTGCCCCGCTCTCCGCCCTGCACCCGATCCGCCACTAGACGGTTCTCCCCGCAAGGGCGGGCGCGCGTTCTCCTGTGGGGGCGGGTCTTTGGGTGCGCGGGCGGGTTTGAAACCCGCCCGCGCTACGGGGGTTGGAGGGAAACGTTCCGGGGTCTCGTTTTGAGATCATTTGTAGGGAGCTGCCTCTCGGGAGGTCTGGACGTTGCCAGGAAACCTCGGCCTCTCTCGCGGTTCGTTGATCTTACTCCCTGCGTAGGGCTTCGACGGGTTGGAGGCGGGCAGAGCGGTAGGCGGGAAGGACGCCGAAGACAACGCCTATCAGGGCGGAGACCCCGAAGGCGAGCGCGACCTCGTTGGCCGTCACGACGGCCGGGGGGAGGTCGGTCAGGATCTTGGGCAGGATCGCCGATCCTGCGACACCCAGGGCCACGCCTATGACGCCCCCGATCAGGGAGAGCAGGATCGCCTCCAATAGAAACTGGAAGAGCACGTCCGCGTTC
>CADCUW010000083.1 GCA_902805985.1 uncultured Rubrobacteraceae bacterium | reverse complement strand
AAACCCCGGAACGGGTTCCGCTGGTGCTCACTCATCTCTCCCCCATCGTCGCTAGTCGTCACGGCTTGCGGTGAATTGTCCCACAGGCTCGCCGGCCTCGCGACGGCGCATGATCTCCTCCATCTGCTTGCGCTCCTCGCGGTAGTCCGTTCTAAGCGCCCTGAACAAGGAGTAGGCGATGGCGATCATGAGCACCCTGAACGGGGTGGCGGCGAAGCGGCCGAACTCGGGTTGCTCGTCCGGTTTGCCGAGCCGGATCTTCCCGTACCGGCTAGAGGCAAGGTAGATGGCGAACGCCAGAAAGAAGGCCGATATAAGCATGTACATCCGGCCGAGCCCCGTCGTGATGCGGCCCGCGAGCGCCCCGAGCGCCGCGCCGAAGGGCTCCGTGAACAGCACGCCGCAGAGGACGAACGCAGCCGAGATGGCGATGGTGACGTAGAACACCACCCCGAGTTGGCGCCCGGACTCTACCTGACCGTTCCCAGTCCCCGGAGAACCTGCCACACCAAACCCCCACGATCGCCTATTCCTGTAGCCACACCGGCGGAGATCACCCGGCGGAGATCACCCGGCGCGGCTCCCTACGCATGCTTGTATTCTGTACATGACGCACCCCCGCTAACCCCGACGCGCCACCAGCGACCTCAGAGCGCCCGGACCATGCCCCCGTCCACCAAGACGGCCTGGCCCGTCACGTAGCCGTTGGCCGGGGAAGCCAGAAACGTGGCGACACGGGCGAACTCTTCCGGCGTGCCGTAGCGCCCTAGTGGTATCCGGGTCGCGAACTGCTCTCGCACCTCTTCCACGCTAATGCCCTGGGACTCGGCCTGCCCGGCATCCACGGACTCGGTGCGCCCGGTAAGGATCCGGCCGGGTCCGAGGGTATTCACCAGGATGTTGTCCGGTGCGAGCTCCAGGGCGAGGCTCTTGGCGAGGCCGGCGAGCCCCGCGCGGAAGGTGTTGGAGAGGAGCAGGTTGTCTATGGGCTGCCTGACCGAGGAGGAGGCGACGTTGACGATGCGCCCCGCGCCACGCTCGCGCATGGAGGGGAGCACGCCGCGCACAGAGCGCACCAGACTCAATATGATCTGGCGGAACGCGAGATCCCACGCCTCGTCGTCGAGGTCGGCGAAGTTGCCCGTCGGCGGGCCGCCGGTGTTGTTCACGAGCACGTCGATGCCGCCGAGGCGATTCACGGCATGGGCCACCAGGGCCTCTATGTCCCCCGCGCTCGTCAGGTCCGCCGCCCTGTGATCCACCTCGGCGCCCGTCTCCTCCCGGATCTCCGCCGCCGTACGGGCGAGCGCCTCTTCGTCGCGGCTGGAGATCACGACTCGGGCGCCCTCGCGGGCGAGCTCTGTGGCTATGGCCCTCCCGAGCCCCTTGCTCGCCGCCGTCACCAGCGCCGTCTTGCCTCCTAGACCGAGGTCCACATTTACCTCCCGATAGGGTTCACGAGCGGCCCGAGGCCGCCGATCCTGCACTCCGCCACGTCGCCTGGACTTATCTCCACCGCCCCGGGCGTCCCCGTGGAGATGATGTCCCCCGGCAAAAGCGTCATCACCCTCGAGTGGAACGAGACGAGCCGGTACGGCGAGAAGGTCATGTTGGAGACGGTGTTGTGGCGGCGCACCCCGCCGTTTAGAACGGTCGAGACCTCGAGGTCGTCCAACTCCCCCATCTCCTCCGGCGTGAGGAGGTGCGGGCCGAAGGAGAAGAAGGTGTCGAAAGATTTGGCCCGCGTCAGGTAGCGCGGGTTCCGGCGCAGGATGTCCTCCGCCGTCATGTCGAGGACCGTTGTGAAGCCCGCGACGACGGAGGGCGCTTCGGCCTCGGAGACGTTCCTCGCCTCCCGGCCGATGACCACCGCGAGCTCCGCCTCGGCCGTCACGCGCCCGATGTCTTCAGGCAGGCGTATCGTGTCCCCGGGGCCGATGATCGTCGTGTCCGGGCGCATGAAGCTGGCCGGCTCTTCCGCGGGGGCCGTCTCGTCGAGGTCTCCTGCGTGCTCGGCGTAGTTGAGGCCTATGCCCCAGATCTTGCGCGGCCTGCGGTACAGCGGCGCGTGGGAGAGACCTTCTACCGGTATGGCCCGCCCGGCGAGATCCTCAAGTTCCCTCTCGGAGAACTCGTCCCACGTCAGGCGCAGGTCTTCCAGACGGCCACCTTCCAGCAGGGAGAAGAGGTCCGTGGGCCAACCGGCGGGATCGGGGATCTCGGCCACCGGCAGGGCGCCGCCGTCCCACACCACGGCCGCCACCTCGTTGCCGTCGATCTTTATGGAAGCCAGCCTCATAAGACCGTCATGGTAGCCCATCGGGGCCGCGCCGCAAAAAGGGTGCCTGTATACTGCTCCCCATGTCCCTCCACGGCGTCCTTCCCATCGCCCTGACACCCTTCACGGACGGGGGCGACGTGGACTTTGCGGGCATCGACGCCCTCGCGGAGCACTACCTAGCCTCCGGGGCGGACGGCCTGACGGTGCTCGGCATCATGGGCGAGGCCCACAAGCTCGCCGACGCCGAACGGCTCGCGGTCGCCAGCCGCTACCAGGCGGTCACGGAGGGGGAAGCGCCCCTGGTCGTCGGCTGCTCGGCGCCCGCCACGCGGGTGGCGATAGAGAGGGCCAGGGAGGCGGAGCAGCTCGGGGCCGCGGCCGTCATGGTCGCGCCGCCGAACAACCTGGGGAACCTCGACCTCGTCCTCACACACTACGCCGAGGTCGCCGAAGCCGTCTCCGTTCCTGTCGTCGTGCAGGACGAGCCGGTCAACACGGGCGTCGTGATGCCGGCGGCGTTCATCTCGCGGGTGCTGAACGGGGTGGAGAACTGCCGCTACGTCAAGCTCGAAGAGGCGCCGACGACCATCAAGATCTCGGCCCTCATAGACGGCATAGAAGACCCGGAGAAACGGGCCGGTATCTTCGGCGGCCTCGGCGGGATGTACTTCTACGAGGAGCTTGTGCGGGGGGCCGTCGGCATCATGACGGGCTTCGCCTATCCGGAGATACTGGTGCAGGTCTATAGGCTCTTCTCGGACGGGAGGGAGGCAGAGGCTCGGGAGCACTTCTTCCGCTACCTGCCCCTGATCCGGTTCGAGGCCCAGCTCGGCGTCGGGGGTGTGGGCATCCGCAAGGAGGTCTTCGCGTTGCGCCGCGTCATCGACTCCTCGCACGTCCGCCGCCCCGCCCCGCCCCTGGACGCCGAGACGCTGCGCGAGCTGGAAGACCTCGTCGAGTACCTGGGCCTCACGGAAGGAGACGACGGATGAACTTCGATCACACCCAGAAGGTCCTGGAGCTTCGGGAGCAACTAGAGTCGTTCATGGACGAGTTCGTCTACCCGAACGAGGGGACCTATCACGAGCAGGTGGAGACCTCAGAAGACCGCTGGAGCACGCCCCCGATCATGGAGGAGTTGAAGGAGAGGGCGCGTTCCGCGGGCCTGTGGAACCTCTTCCTGCCGGACTCCGAGTACGGCGCGGGCCTCACGAACCTTGAGTACGCGCCGCTATGCGAGGTGATGGGCCGCAGCCTTATCGCCCCCGAGGTCTTCAACTGCAACGCCCCGGACACGGGCAACATGGAGGTCCTCGCCCGCTACGGGACGCCGGAGCAGCAGGAGCTGTGGCTCAAGCCGCTTTTGGACGGGGAGATCCGGTCCGCCTTCTGCATGACCGAGCCCGAAGTCGCCTCTTCGGACGCGACCAACATCCAGGCCAGGATCGAGCGCGACGGTGACGAGTACGTCGTAAACGGCCGCAAGTGGTGGTCGACGGGGGCCGGCAACCGGCGGTGCAAGATCTCCATCCTCATGGGCAAGACAGACCCCGAGGCGAAGCGACACGAGCAGCAGTCCATGATCCTCGTCCCCCTCGACACGCCGGGCGTCGAGATAGAGCGCACCCTATCCGTCTTCGGCTACGACGAGGCCCCGCACGGCCACGCGGAGATCCTCTTCGACGACGTGAGGGTGCCCAAGCAGAACATCCTCTGGGGCGAGGGCAAGGGCTTCGCCATCGCGCAAGGCCGCCTCGGTCCCGGACGCATCCACCACTGCATGCGCCAGATAGGCGTTGCCGAGAGGGCGCTGGAGCTCATGTGCGAGCGGGTCAAGAGCCGGGAGGCGTTCGGCAAGCCGCTCGCCGAGCAGGGTGTGATCATGGGGTGGATCGCCGACTCCAGGATGGAGATAGAGCAGGCGAGGCTCCTCACCCTGAAGGCCGCCCACATAATGGACACCGCCGGCAACAAGGAGGCGAGGAGTGAGATCGCCCAGATAAAGGTCGTCGCCCCGAACGCCACCCTCAAGGTGCTCGACCGCGCCATCCAGGCCTTCGGCGGGGCCGGAGTCTCCGGCGACACCCCCCTCGCCGCCTTCTGGGCCGAGTCGCGCATCCTACGCCTCGCCGACGGCCCCGACGAGGTCCACCGCGCCTCGGTGGCCAAGCTGGAGCTCAAGAAGGAGCGCCGCGTCGGCATCGAACAGTCCTACGGCCAGTAGGGGGAAGGCCATCGCAGACAAGAACTCCCTCCTGCTCGGCATAAAGTATGAGGCCGCGAAGCTCGGCGGCGTTGAAGGTGCCCCCCTGGCTCGCATCGAGAATCAGTTGCGAAGCGAGGTCGGCGAGAACTGGGCGACGGACGAGGAGGTCCTCAAGGGCCGCAACGCCACGCGCCGCGAGCACGGTCTGCCTCATCTGGGGGAGACAGGAAGGCGGCCCGCGCCCTCGGCCCCACCGCGTCGCCCACTGTGGCGCAGGGTGCTGGGGAGGTAGCGGTGCTCTACCGAAACTTCGCGACGCAGGAAGAGCTCGACGCCCAGTACGACCTTCGAACGCTCTTCCCGGAGGCGGCCTCGCTCTACGAGGCGTTCTGCGAGCGGGAGAGCGAGAAGGTCCGCGAGGACCTCGACCACCACCCGACCGTGCCCTTCGGCCCCACCCTCGCCGAGCGCGTGGACCTCTACCCGGCGGGGAGGGACGCGCCGGTCCTCGTCTACGTCCACGGCGGTTTCTGGGCGCTGCGCACGAGCGAGGAGTTCGGCTTCATCGCGCGCGGCCCGGTATCCCGGGGCGTGGCGACCGTTGTGACCAACTACGCGCTGTGCCCGGCGGTCACGATAGATGAGATCGTCCGCCAGACCCGCGCCGCCGTTGCGTGGACGTACAGGAACGCCCGGAGCTTCGGCGGCGACCCCGAACGCGTCCACGTCGCCGGGCATTCCGCGGGCGGGCATCTCGTCGCCATGCTTCTCGCGACGGACTGGCCCGGAGAGTACGGGCTGCCGGCCGGCGTCATCAAGGGCGCGACCGCCATCAGCGGCCTCTTCGACCTCGCGCCTTTCCCCTACACCTTTCTACAACCGAAGGTGCAGCTTACGTGGGATCAGGTCCACAGAAATAGCCCCATCCTCCACCTCCCGAACGCCGCCCCTCCCCTCCTCGTCGCCTACGGCGAAGACGAGACGGCCGAATTCAAGCGCCAGTCGGAGGACTACCTCGCGGCGTGGAAGGCGAAGGGTCTCTCCGGGGAACGTCTCGTCCTCCCCGGCAAGAACCACTACGACATCGTCGACGGCTTCCTCGACGCCGAGAGCCCACTTCTCTCACCGATATTGGGGCGGATAGGCTTAGAATAGTAGGGTACAGACACCACACTTTCGGAGGCACGGTTTGGCGGCAGAGATGACGGGCGGCAAGATCGTCAGAACGGACGGCATAGTAGTCACCTTCCGCCAGAAGTGCGAGAACTGCGGTTTCGTCTACGATTTCAACAAGACGACCATAGTACCCGCCTACTCATCCCGCAAGGTTCGCCCGTTCACCTGCTCGGAGTGCGGCAACTACCAGGAGGTTGAAGCAAGACATTTCAACCCCCACCGGCAATGAACGCGTGGTCGTGGTCGGCGTGGAGTCCAAAGTCAACCGCCTGGAGGCTTTGCTCCTTTGCTCAGGGGGGCTTTCGGTACCGGTTCCCTCCAGACGAGCCGCGTGCTCTGGCCGTAAGCTTCTTGGTGCCCGTCAGCTGGTAGGGCAGCAGTAAGTTCGCCTAGGTCTTTCTTCTCGCACTCAGAATCTGGGCACTCGTCTGGCGGCGGGGTAGGGCCCCCCAACATCGAGTGTGGGTGCAGGGGCCACAGGGCCGCGTCGCACGCCGTGCGGTCGAGGCGCCGAGCGTCAGTCGTCGAGGACCTCCACTAGGTCGAGCCGGCTGAGACGCTCGGGGTCGGCCAGAACGTCGATCTCGGCGATCCTCCCCCGCCTGACTGTGAAGTCCATGACCGCAAACGGCCGTCCACGCGGGGCCACGACGACCCCCGCTGCCCCGTTCACGAGCACCGGTCGTACGAACGGGGAGAGCCGCGAGAAGGTGAACGTCTGCTCGGCCACTGCCCGCGCGCCGCGGACCCCCTTCGATAAGCCCGCGCGCACTGCACCGCCATCGATTCGCAGCACGACGTCCGGGTCGAGCACCGCGAGCAGAGCCTCGAAGTCGCCCTCGCGCGAGGCGGCCAGGAACGCGTCGACGACCTCCCGCTGGCGGGCGGGGTCGGCGTCGGGGTTGGCGGCGCCTCCGCGCACCCTGCGGCGCGCGCGGCTGGCGAGCTGCCTGGCCGCGTCTGGGGAGCGGCCCACGATTGGGGCGATCTCCCCAAACGGCACTCCGAACACGTCGTGCAAAACGAACGCGAGCCGCTCGGCGGGGGTGAGCGTGTCTAGCACCGCGAGCAGCGCGGGGCCGACCGAGTCGTTCAGCAGCGCCTCGTGCTCGGGGTCGGCCCCTTCCGCGCGGCCCACGATCGGGTCGGGCACGCGCACGCCCACCCGGGGCTCGCCCATGGGCTCCTCGCGCCTCGAGCGGCGCGAGCGCAGCGCGTCCAGGCAAACCCGAGCGACGACGGTCGTCAGCCACCCGCCCAGGTTCTGGATGCCGCCGGCGCCGGAGCGGCCGAGGCGCAGCCAGGCCTCCTGGACCGCATCTTCCGCCTCTGCCGGCGAGCCGAGCATCCGGTAGGCCACCGCCCTGAGGCGGGGGCGGTGCTCCTCGAACCGCTCGGCCAGAAGGTCTCGTTCGTCCATCGGTCACGTTCTCCCGTCGCGTCCCGTCATCGTAGTAGTGACGGACGAGACCGGGCCAACGTGACAAGGAGGTGACGGGGAGACCGGCTTCGCGTGAGACGCAAGTGATCGGACCGTACCCAAACGAATGTACATCAAGGAATGATTGGAGTTCGCCATGTTTACCGCCTACGTCGTCGTCACCCTGATGGCCGTCGCCGCCAGTGCCTTCGTGGCTATAGCCAACTTCATGCGCCTCGAGTTCGTCCTCACCACCGCGGCCAAGGTGAGCGTGCCGGAATCGTGGATAACCACGCTGGGCCTCCTCAACGCGGCCGCCGCCCTCGGCCTGCTTCTCGGGCTCGTCGGCGTGCCATTGATCGGGACGGCCGCCGCCCTCGGCCTCGTCCTGTACTTCGTCGGCGCCATCATCACCCACCTGCGCGCACGCGACCACTCTATCGGCCCGGCGGCCGCGTTCCTCCTGCTGGCCGTGGCCGCGCTGGTTTTGGGATTGGCCTCGTGAACCATCCCGGTTTGATGGCGGCTCCAGTCTTTGCGGAGGTCGGAGTCATGGGCAGGACGCCCCGGCATCCGACCAAGGCGCGGCAGCGCGGTGCGCCCGGTCGAATCGTGCGGGTGGCGACTCCGACGGCGGTACGTCGTACTCCGCGGGGTCTAGAGAAGCCAGCTCGTCCCGGAAGGAACGTGGCCGCCACCGTCTAGAAACG
>CADCUW010000082.1 GCA_902805985.1 uncultured Rubrobacteraceae bacterium | reverse complement strand
TCGAACTGCTGGGTGCCGATTGCGGACAGGAGTTGGAGCTTCTCATACGCCTCGGTGCCCGGCTGGGCGGTGAAGACCAGGAGCGCCTGGGCCTGATTCTGCGTGTACAGCTTCTGGCTGTCGAACTCGATCTCCCCGATCTCGGGGTGGACGATGGTCTTGTGGTCCACGGCGCGGACGGCGACCTCGTGGCGGTCCCAGAGCCGGGCGAACTCGGGGCTTCGCTCGCGTAACTCCTCCACGAGGGCGACGGCGCGGGTGTCGGTGCCGTCGCGGGTAAGCGCTACCGTGAGGTCCGACACCCGTGACCGCCCCTGGCGGTCGCGGTCGGCTTCACGGTAGCGCTCCCGCTCGCGAGGGTCGGTAAACCAGCGGTAGACGCCGCTGCGGGCCAGCCCGGTGAAGCCCGTCTGGTCGCCGAGCAGGGCGACGGCCAGCCGGTTCTGCGCGAGGGTCCAGCCCAGGTCTGTGACCACCTGCGCGGGGGCATCCTCGAGGCGGTCGAGGACCCGCATGAGCGCCGGGCTAACGTGCTCGGAGCGGAGGAAGCGGACGGGAGCCTCGTGGCCTGCTAGGCGGAACAGGTGGTCCCGCTCGTCCAGGGTCAGGCGGAGCCCGCGGGCGAGGGAGGCCAGCATCTGCTCGGAGGGCTGGGGCCCGCGCTGCTGCTCCAGGCGGGCGTAGTACTCGGTGGACATCGAGGAGAGGGTGGCCACCTCTTCGCGTCTGAGGCCCGCGACGCGCCGCCGCGGCCGGTTCGGGAGCCCCACGTCCGACGGCCGCAGGGCTTCGCGCCTTCTGAAGAGGAAGTTAGCGAGCTCCGTTCGATCCATACCCGGAGTGTAATCGTGCGGGGGACGCCGAGCCAGGTACTGCCGGTACGGGTATAGGCGGTCCCTTTTTGCTCCCGGCCTCCGGGCTTATATTCCCGGCAGGCGTAACCGATCCGCCGCAATACCAAGACGGGCGAGTGGCACGGAGGAGGTCCAGCGTGAAACGAGCGGTGCGGTCCGGGCAATGCGGTGAAACCTTGCCGGCCGAACCAATCAACGGTGGTCTCGATCCCGCGCCGCTCGACCCGGCGTACCTGCCGAAAGCCCGGCTACTCGTCGCAATACGACCGCACTCCACCAGAGGAGAGCCTCGGGTCGACGAGAACGGGTCCTGAGCATCCGAGCGAACCTTTTTCCGAGCGAACTCTTGGAGGTTTTGTCATGATCGTCGTCACCACCCCCACCGGCCTTATCGGCCACCAGGTACTCGACAACGTCCTCGAGGGGATCCCCGACGGCGACGAGCCGGTCCGCGCGATCGTGCGCGACCCCGCCCGCCTCTCCTCGCAGGTGCGCGAGCGCGTCGAGGTCATCGAGGGATCGCACGGCGACCGGGAAGTGGTCGACCGGGCCTTCGACGGCGCCGACGCGGTCTTCTGGCTGGTGCCCCCTGACCCCCATGCCGAGAGCGTAGAGACCGCCTACGTGGGCTTCAGCCGGCCCGCCGCCGAGGCGACCACGAGTCGCGGGGTCGACCGTGTGGTCTCCATCTCGGCCCTGGGCCGCGGGACGCCGGTGGCCGGCAACGCCGGGTACGTGACGGGTTCGCTGGCCATGGACGACCTGATCGCGGGCACCGGCGCGAACTTCCGCGCGCTGACGATGCCCTC
>CADCUW010000081.1:451-7838 GCA_902805985.1 uncultured Rubrobacteraceae bacterium | reverse complement strand
TCCAGCCGAGGGCCTGCTGGCGAAGCGCGGCGACCAGGCGCTGCTGCCGTTTTATGCGCCCCAGGTCCCCGCAGGCCGTGCCCCGGTAGCGGGCGTAGGCCAGCGCCTCCAGCCCGTCGAGCTCCTGACTTCCGGCGGGTATGTAGACGCGGCGGCCCTCTATGCCGAGCCTTATCGGTTCCTCCACCTCAAGCGTTACGCCCCCGAGGGCGTCTATCGCCTCCTCGAAGCCCCCGAAGTCCACGATAGCGTAGCGGTCCACGGGGATCCCGGTCAGGTTCTCCACCACCGCCGTGGCCTGCTCCACGCCGCCGTAGGTGTAGGCCGTGTTGATGCGGTCCTCGACCCCGGGCTCCACCTCCACCAGGAGATCCCGCGGCACCGAGAGCAGCTGGACCCGCCCGCTGCCGGGTGAGACCTGGGCGAGCATCATGGTGTCCGAGCGGCTGGGGGCACCCCCGGCCTCGCTGGGCCTCCGGTCCACCCCGAGGACCAGCACGTAGAGCGGCCCGCCCGACGCCGGGGGGGGCACCGGTTCGTCTGCGGTGTTCCCCATGGGCGTAACGGTCGATACCGGCGTCCCGTCCATGGGGGCACCCGCGGACCGCGCCTCCTCCGCCCCGGCCGCGGGGTCGGTCATCCCCGAGCGGCCACCCGCCCCCAGGACGGTCCAGGCGTATGCCTCGACGCCCAAAGAGAGGCCAACCAGCAACGCGGCGGCGGTGAGCCACCGTCTGCTGCGCCGCGCGCGCCGCTCCCGAGTCCGCTCCGCACGGGTCCGGTCCGCGTGGGTCCGGTCCGCACGGCTGCTCCTCGTATCCGGTAGGTGAAGGTTTTCCGTCGTTCCCCCTCTACGGCGGGCGCCATCCCTCACGCTCGGCGACTTCCAAGCGCGGCAAGTATAAGCCTCAAGAGAGACGCGCGCACGTCCACCTGACCCAACCGTGGCTCTCCCACTGAGGCATCACCCTCCAGGGACGTCCCTAGGCGAACGCCCTGTTGCCCGTGGGTAGACTTTCCGGGAACCCCAACCCTTCGTGAGCCCTCCGACGCAGAGGGGCGGGGTCATCGGAAGCACCCGTTTTGCGAACTTCGCCCCGAGGGGGTTCAGAGAAGTTCGCCTGTGCTTGTAAGCCTCTGGCAACGTGCAAGAAACGAAACGCGATCACGTCGACCCCCTCCTTGGCCCCTTCAGAACAGCGGAGGCACCACCGACACGCACGCGCTGCTGCCCGGTAGCCCGGCCATAGACTCCGGAACAAACACAGGGTGCCCCGCCACCGACCAGCGCGGCGTCGCCCGACCCAACGACGGCGACAACAACGGCACCGCGACCTGCGACATGGGCTCCTTCGAGGTCGACACCACCGCGCCCAGGGTCAGCGCCGCCACACCCATCGGAACAACGCCCATCGGGCGCGGCACCAACGTGGCGGCCACCTTCTCCGAGGCGATGGACGCGGCCACCATCAACCGGACGACCTTCGAGCTCACAAAGGCCGGCTCGACGAAAACCGTGGGGGCCGCGCTCGCCTACGACGCGGCGAGCCGCAAGGCCGTGCTCGACCCCAACAACAGCCTCGCGGCCGGCACCAGGTACAAGGCTGTGGTCACGACCGGCGCCGAAGACGTAGCCGGCAACGCGCTGGACCAGAAACCGACGAAGGCGGGCAACCAGCAGAAGACGTGGACGTTCACCACCAAGGGATAGGAGAAGGGCGAGCGGAGCAGGGGAAGGGCCGGAGCACGATGCTCCGGCCCTCTTCGTTGCCCCCATCCACCGGAGCGCGCGGAAGGCAAGTTCCCCGCAGTTCGCTTTGAGGGGGTTCTAGGCAGTTCGTCCGTCTTTGGGCCTCTGAACTACAGGGGACGTCTCTGCTGCGCCTCGTAGCCCCTCAACGGAAGCCGAACCTTTTGCCGCCCCAGAAGCCGCGGAGGTACCTCTCCTCGCTCACGACCACCCGCCCGAAGTAGCTCGACGCGTGGACGATGTTGCCTCTTCCCGCCCAGATGGAGACGTGGTCCCTGTAATGATCGTTTAGCCCGTCCCGGTTGAGGTCGTGGAAGATCAGGTCGCCGCGGCGGAGGTTCGCCTTCCTGTGGATCTTCCTTCCCGCGTCTATGCGCCACTGCCGGACGGGGGAGTCGGGCAGCTTCCGGCCGAAGTGCCTGTACACGAGCCTCGTGTGGCATGAGCAGTCCTCGCGCACGTTGTTGGCGCAGCGGTTGTAGCCGTAGCGGGTGCCGAGGTGCCTCTTGGCGACCCGCACGACGTCCCCCCCGGTCGGCCCGCCGACCCTCATGGCCGTCACGCCTTCGGAGAGGGGCTCGGAGACGTAGGGGCTTTCGTCCTCCTCGTCCGCGGCGAAGTCGTAGGGGTCGGCGACGCTGGCCGTGCGGCCGTCCTCGCCGACGAGCGCGTCGCCCACGATCATGACGGCGTCGGCCACCGCCGGGCCGCCGCCTGACTCCAGCCGGATCTCCCGCCGGCCCTCCCGCATCTCGTAGGCGCCGATCCTGACCCACCCGCCGCCGTCCTCGCTCTGGTCCACCTCTTCCCACGTCGTCCCGTCCGAGGAGGGGATGCCCATACGCGCCGCTTCGGCGTTCTCGTCACGCACCGGCCAGCGGGCCCACACGGAGTAGTAGCGGGTCCGCGGGACCTGCATCTCGAAGGCAGCGGTTTCGGCTCCGTCCGTGGCGACGGCGTAGCCCTCGCCGAACGCCCCTTCGCTCGCCTGCCGGCCCCGGTAGCCATTCGCCTCGAAGTTCCGGGCGTCGGAGTCGTCCACCACCTGGTGGTAGGGGTTTTCTGGCGACTCGTTCAGGACGCGGTCCTCCACCCCCCCGAGGTCCTCCGGGTCTCTGGGGGCCGTCGTATCGGTTGCGGGTTTCGCCTCCGAGCCATCGGAGAGCGAGACCGATCCGGCGACACCCACCGCCAGGAAGACTGCCGACGCGATCACGGCAGCCCGAAGCGTGACCCCACGCACGCCCTTGTCCCTGCCCGACGAGCAGAAGAGCGCCCCCAGTGCCACCCGCAGGAAAGCGAGGGCGTACTTGCTTGCCCGGGAAACGGGGCGCAGAACAACGAGTAGATTCATGTATTCCCCCCACAGTGCACGTTTTCGGATGTGGTCCCCAAGTGGCGGCAACGCCGTCCGGGCCACCGATGCCTTGCCAACGCGTTTTTGCCAACGAGAGCGAGAAAATCACAACGGTTTCATTTAAGGTCCCCCTTGGGCGGCCCGGCCGTCTCCTTCCGGTGGAGACCCGAGGCTTTGCGCCCCCGCCCCGCGGCGGGTTTGCCCTTTTCCAAGACGGCGGTGCATGCCCTGCCGTTGGTCCACTCTCTCACGCGAAATTCGCAGCTACAATATGAAGCTACTTCCACCTGTACCTCAAGCACAGGTAGACACTCTTGGGCGATCCGCGCTGCTTCTATTCACCGTACGTCCCAGAGGGATGATCCCGCAAACGAGCTTCGCAGGATCCCGCATGGCCCCGATCCGATGGCCCCAGGAACCCCCGGCTCGCGCTACCCCCGCCCGCCTCCTGCCGGGCCCCCCACTTCCCGCCCGGAGTAGTCTTCGCCTTCGCCGGACCCCAGGGCGGTCGTGTCGCGCACCAGGGAAGGGAGTATGTCCAGGTTGAGAAGGGTAGCTAGGGGGCCCTTGGGGCTCCTGTCGTCTTCCACCGTGGTCGAGTTGCCGTCGCTCCAGGAGTAGTTCTCGTTGCCCTGCTGCCCGCGCGTTCCTTCGCTCACTGGCCTCCCCCTCTCGGGTTTTCTCGGGTTCGCGTTCCCCTGCCCCCGCGCGACGGTGGTCGTGTTCCGGGACCGCCGAGCACGGTTTGCCCACCTTACAGGCTATCTCCTCTGTTCACACGAGCGCGCGGAAGGGAAGTTCCCCGGGACTTGGGCTCGAGAGGGTTCTCAGAGGTTCGCCCCCCCTGGCATCTACTTACTGCCGGGTTCTTCCGCACCCTTCCCGCCACCCTTGCCCTTGAGCCAGTCCCCGTACTTCCGGCCGTCGGGCATGATGGCGCCCTCCAGCGAGCCGGCTTGCCCGTCCAGTTGTTCTGCGGTCTTTCCCTTGGCGCCCGAGAGGTTGGCGCCCGAGAGGTTGGCGTCGTGGATCACGGCGCCGCTCAGGTCCGCCCCCCTGAGGTCGGCGCCCACCAGGCTGGTGCCGTGCATGACGACGCCCAGGTTCGCGCCGCTCAGGTCGGTGTAGGTCAGGTCGGCGTAGGTCAGGTCGGCGTAGGTCAGGTCGGCGCTGCTCAGGTCGGCCACGGGAACCGAGGCGTAGGGCTGGGCGTCGCCGGGAGCGGAGTGGGTCAGATCGACGCCGCTCAGGTCCGCGCCGACGAGGCCGATAACGGGCTCCTCCCCGGGCGCGTTTTGGATCAGGCTGGCCTCCATCAAGAACAGGACGGCCAGCCTCTTGCGGGCCGGGTCCAGCCCCTCCAACGCCGCCAGGGGCTCATCCTCCCCCTTCACGTACAGCCACCTCGAGAGCACGAGCCGCTTCAGCCCATTCATCCCCCCACACCCAGAATTACTCTCGACACTTCTCTGCCAATTGGAGCCTCAAGAAGTTCGTACTGTGGAAACGAGGCGAAGTTCCGCTAATCGGAGGTCCCCGAAGTTCGCGGCTAGCGCGTAAACCTAAGATATGCGGGAGAGTGCGAACGCCAGGAGGTTGTCGCCCCCAGAACCCGCGGGTTACCCCGAGTCACCCGTATACTTCCGGGGGACCTGTCGGGCATACGAGAGGAGGGAAACGCGATGGCGCCGAACGAGGCGGCTTACAGAGAGGCGTCCTCGGATCCTTGGGCGGCGCTCCGGGGGGATCTGCGCCGGCACGTGGTAGAAGCGGGTCTGGGGAGGCACGCGGAGACGTTGCTAGGCGTGGCGAGACCCGCCCTGAGGCTGGTGGCAGTGGACGCCTCCGAGCGCGCTCCCGCGGTGCCCGCCGCGTCGGGGTCCGGCGATTCGCGCCGAGCTCGGAGCGATCCCCCGGAAACTGGGACTGAGGGTTCGGTCCAGACGTCCGGGCGCACGCGGCTAGGCGGCTTGCCCGACGTGCCGGACGGGTTTCGGTGGCCCACCCGCCATAGGACGCGTGTGCGCTACGGCGATCGCATCGAGGCCGGAGCGCCCCTGCCTTTCGTGGCCCAGATAAACCTCGCAGAGCTACCCCCCGTCGACGGGGCCGAGACACCGTTGCCCACACGCGGCATGCTCTGGTTCTTCTACGATGCCCGGTTTCTCGCGTACGACGCGGATGATGCCGACGGTTTTCGCGTCGTCTACTCCGAGGCCGGCCCCGACGATCTCCGGAGGGCCGAGGTTCCGGAGGGACCGGGCACGTCTGGAGACGCGGACCCTTTCGAGGTGTTCGACCCCGTGGTTCTAACGCCGCGCGCGGAACTCTCGCTGCCCAGCCCGAACACCGACCCCGATCGCGGCCTTGGCCTTCCCCTGAATCCCGTGGTGGACGAGGACGAGTCGGAGGCGTACTACGAGATGGTCGAGCGTTGGGATCTCGGAGGAACCGAGGCGCAGGGGAGCACCGCCGCCGACGAGCCTCCCACCCTGCCTCCCCCGGTTCATCGCGTCATGGGCTGGCCGTTCCTGATCCAGAACGACGACATGGAGGCCGAGTGCGAGGTGTCAACGCGGCATCCGGGCGTGCTCGGAAGGCTGGGCGATGCCGTGCGCTCGGCGACCGCCGGAGGATCGAGGGAGGACCAAGGACGGGCGTTCGAGCGGGTGGCCCGCGATTCTTGGCAGCTCCTGCTGCAGGTAGATTCGGACGATGATGCGGGGATGATGTGGGGCGACTCGGGGCTGCTGTACTTCTGGATCAGGAAAGACGACCTGGCTGCGCGTCGGTTCGAGCGCGTCTGGTGCGTAATGCAGTGCTGTTAGCAGGGACGGCCCCAGCAAAGGCCGCTGGAGGGGCTGCGGCGAACAACCGGGATCTTGCATCTTTATTCGGGGCCCCAGTATGTGGTGATGCCTCCCGCACCGTTCGGGCGCCTATTCGCGTCGTTCGGCCCCGGTCGGACACAACCTATTCACGATCGTGCACGCGGACTTCGGGGAACGCCCCTTCTAGAAACTGTTTTGCAATAGCGCTCGGGGTCGCTCTTACTGGGCTTTTCTGAGGCATTTCAAAGTACCGCGTTGGCGAGCCTGCGCAGCATGATGCGGCTCATCGCCCAGTGGATCATCGCCACCCCCGTCTCCGGCAGACGCTCGTAGTCCTTCGCCAGCCGCCGGGCCTGACCCAGCCACGCGAACGTCCTCTCCACCACCCACCGCCTCGGCAAAACCAGGAACCCGCGGGGCTTCTCCTCCAGCCCGTAGCGCCAGAGCTGGCGGTCCGGATGCTGGGGCACCTCCACCCGCCACCCCCGCTCTTCTTCGGCCCACTCTCGGAAGGTCCTCGTGTAGGCTCCGTCGGCCCAGACGAGCTCCATCCCTGGCAAATCCTCCTTCAGCTCGTCGGTCAAGAGCCTTTGCGCGCCGTCGCGGTCGTGGAGGCTGGCGGCGTGGACGTGCGCGCCGAGCACCAGGCCGCCCGTGTCCACCAGGATGTGACGTTTCCTTCCCGAAAGGCGCTTGGCCCCGTCGTAGCCTCGCTCGGGCCCTCCCACGCCGGTCCCCTTCACCGCCTGGCTGTCGATCACCGACGCGCTCGGGTCGCGGTCGCGCCCTTCCGCCCGGCGCACCGCTTCGCGCAGCCGGTCGTGGGCCCGCCTCAGCCGCCCGTCCCGGCGCCACTTCCAGAAGTGGTAGTAGACCGTCTGCCAAGGCGGGTACTCGCGCGGGAGCATACGCCAGGCGCAGCCGCTCCTCAGCAGGTAGAACACTGCGTCGGCGACCCGGCGGGCGGGCCACTTCGGCGGACGCCCTCGCTTCTCGGAAGAGGTGAGCAGCGGTCGGAGGATGGCCCACTCTTGGTCGGTGAGGTCGGAGGGGTACGGGCGGCGGGTGCGCGGCATGGCGACCTCCGGGATCTCGGGTAACAGGCGCCCCGATCGTAGCCTCCCGGCGGCTCAGAAGCCCGCCGATCTGCGTTTGCAAAACAGTTTCTAGAAGGCGCATTCTCGGAACTTCACGCCGAGGGGGTTCTCGGAAGCACACCCCCATAGGCGGCGTCTTCGCTGATGTCTCGGCCTCTTCCGTGTTTGGCCCCCACCCGGTCGGGTAGTCACCCCCTCCTAGGGCCGCCGGGCTTCTTCGTGCCCAGCCAACGTCCTCCGCGCGAATGGCCCGGAGTGTGCATGGACGGCCCCCCGATCTTCTGAGACAATGCGCGGCTTAGGCGGGCCGGCGGACCTAGGAGGGGGCGCCGGCCCGTTTTGCTGCCCCGCC
>CADCUW010000081.1:0-441 GCA_902805985.1 uncultured Rubrobacteraceae bacterium | reverse complement strand
GCCCCGATCGTAGCCTCCCGGCGGCTCAGAAGCCCGCCGATCTGCGTTTGCAAAACAGTTTCTAGAGCAATTTGCAACGTAGATGGTCCACGTGGCACCATGTACGCATGAACGCCTACTCAGAAGACCTCAGGAAGAAGATCCTCCAAGCCCTCCGTCGGGGTACCACCAACACCGAGGCCGCCCGCCTCTTCGGGGTGAGCCGCTCCTCGGTCAAGCGCTACGCCAAGCTGGCCGAGCAGGGCCGCCCGCTCGCTCCCAAGAAGCGCCCCGGCTCGAAGCCCAAGATGGACGAACGCGCGAGGAGACTCTTGGAGACGAACCTTGAAGGACGCCCTGCGGCCACCCTCCGCGAGCGTAGCGAGTTCCTGGGCAAAGTGGCCGGAGTCTCGGTAAGCGAGTCCACCGTCAGCCGGATGCTCAGGCGCCTGGGATGGAGCC
>CADCUW010000080.1 GCA_902805985.1 uncultured Rubrobacteraceae bacterium | reverse complement strand
CACATCCCCGCGCCGGCCTCCGTTGCCCTCCGGGTCGCTAGAGACGCTTGGCGATCTCGGCGATGTCCTCCTCGTTGACGCCGGGGGCGTACAGCGGCGGCGCCGGGGTGAGGTCCGGGACCGGCCCACCCTCTGGGATATCGTTGACGACCTCGCGGGGCTCGCCGGTATCCACCTGCATCCCATTCCAGATCTCACCTATCTGGTTGTAGTCCTCGGGGCTGAACTTGTAGAGGAAGCGGTGGTAGCCCTTGTCCATGAACTTCTTGGCGTGCGGGAAGTTGTCGCTGCGGATCTCCGGTACGGGCAAGAGCTTGGTGATGTCGGCGCCCGACAGGTCGGAGAGGGCCTTGGCGTAGGCCTCCTGATGAACGCCCCCGCGCACGATGAGGTACCCGATCATCTCGCGGGCGACCGGGTTCTGCGTAGCCTCGTAGACCCGGATCTTGCCCATCCTCGCCCCTGACTCCAAAAAGAAGTTGTGCAAGAGGTCTAGCTTGAGGTTGCCGGAGTTGAAGACGTTCTCCCCCGTCCAGGCCTTCCCAGCGGCCCCACCCGGGATGGTGCCAAGGCCGAAGTTGAGGAAGTGGTCCGGGTTACCCGTCATGCCGCTGAAGTTGAGGGGCGGCGTGACGCCGTCGGTGCTGGCCTCGGTCTGGTCGAGCAGCAGGTTGACGGTGTTGGCGACGAGCTCGATGTGGCCCATCTCCTCGGCGGCGATGTTCGCGACGAGATCGTAGTAGGGACGGATCTTGCTCTTGCCCCTCATGTTGAACGACTGGTAGGTGTAGTTCATCAGCGTGCTCATCTCGCCGAACTTGCCGCCCATGAGCTCCTGAACGACACCAGCCGACTCGGGGTCAGCCTGCTGTGGCCTCGGCAGCTCTATCTGTAGCTTGTCTATGCGAAGAAACATCTTCCTCCTGTTCCGCACTTCTCTTGCCGACGCTACCTCTCTTTCCCGGCTAGAAAATGTCTAAACAAATACCTGGTCTAAAACAAGAAAGTCCGCGCGTGGGCGAGGGCATGAGACCCGCGCGCAACGGTTCGGTCCTGTAGGGACGCCTCTAGGGGCGCTTCGGGAAGCGCCCCTAGAGAGCGCTCCTATGGACGGCGGGGGCCCGCGTTCTTGACCTCTTCGGAGACGCTCGACTCGAACTTCTCGAAGTTCTCGCGGAAGAGGTCGGCGAGCTTACGGGCCTGCTCGTCGTAGGCGTCCTTATCCGACCAGGTGCCCTTTGGGTTCAGGATCTCCGTCGGCACGCCCGGCACCTCTACGGGGACGTTCAGGCCGAAGAAGGGATCCTCACCCGTCTCGGCGCCGTCCAGACGGCCCCCGATCACGGCCCGCACCATCTCGCGGGTCGCGGCGATGTCCACCCGCTTTCCCACCCCGTACGGCCCGCCGGACCAGCCGGTGTTTATGAGGTAGCAGCGCGCGCCGTTCTCCCTGAGCCTCTCGGAGAGCATGGTCGCGTACGTCGTCGCGGGCAGCGGCAAGAAGGGGGCCCCGAAGCACGCCGAGAACGTCGCCTCGACCGCCGTCTCCATGTCGGCCTCGGTGCCGGCGAGCTTGGCGGTGTAACCGGAGAGGAAGTAGTAGGCGGCCTGCTCGGGCGAGAGGGCGCTTATCGGGGGGAGCACGCCGAAGGCGTCGGCGGTCAGGAAGAGAACCGCCTTC
>CADCUW010000079.1 GCA_902805985.1 uncultured Rubrobacteraceae bacterium | reverse complement strand
TGCGCGAGGACGTGAGCGTCGAGGTCTTCATGCCGGGCCGGGGCGAGGAGGAAGTGGTGGCCCTCGAAGAGAAGGCCAACGGCTGGGAAGAGGTCGCCAGCGTGGACAGGATCAGCGAGGAGCAGGCGCTCGCGGCCTTCAAGGAGACCTTCAGGGAGCAGCCCGAGCTCTACGAGAACCTCGACCGGGGGGTGTTGCCGGCTTCGCTCCAGATCCAGCTTACCGACCCCGACAGGGCCGACGAGGTCGCGGGCAAGCTCAAGGCCGAGGGCTTCACCGAGGAGAACCTGAGCTACCCGCAGCAGACCATCGGGCGGCTGAACTCCGTCACCTCGTACATGATCTGGGGCCTGTATGCGGCCACCATACTGTTCCTTATAGCGAGCGTGCTTTTGATCTCCAACGCCATCCGACTCTCGATCTTCGCCCGCCGCAAGGAGATAGAGGTGATGAAGCTCGTCGGCGCCTCGGACGGCTTCGTGAGGACCCCGTTCGTTATCGAAGGGCTGATACAGGGCCTCCTCGGCGCGGGCCTCGCCGCCCTGACCGTCGTCTGGCTCAACTTTCTCTTCGTCGACTGGTCCCAGGACGCCCTCACCTTCGTTCCGATCTCAGGCACCTCCGTCAGCACAGCCTCCGTCCTCCTGGTCCTCGTCATCGTCGGCGTCGCAATAGGAGTCGGCGGAAGCTTCCTCTCCGTCACGAGGTTTTTGAGGAAGATCTAGGCTTCAGGTCGCCCCCGACGCCGAGGCCCTCAAGTTCGAGGCATCAGGGCGCGGCACGCGGCCCTGAGCCCGACATCGCTGCCGTGATTAGCTTCGGAGAGAGCCGCACGTCCGCGGCATCCCCCCATTACGGCACCCCAAGACCTAGGAACCCCGAAGCCCGGCACCTACCCCGTGGTAGAATCAAAGAAGTGTTTTCCGTGACTTTCCAGACCGGGTGCGGCCTTTGATCATCCCCGCCGTGCTGGTCCGCCGGGGCAAGTATTCTGTCGCGGATCCGCTGTTTGTGGAGGAGCGGCGCCCGGTGCTGGTCGGTCGCAAGGTGCGGCGCGGGGCCGAGGCCGGGGACATCGTGCTGGTGAACGCCAGGGAGATGAACCGCTCGCTGCGCGGGGAGGTGACCCGCGTGATCGGCCCATCCGACGACCCCCGCAACGTCTACGAGGCCCTCTTCGCCTCCATCGGGACCGGCCGCACGTTCCCGCCGAAGGTCGAGGCTGAGGCCGAAACCGTCGCCGGCCGGCCGGCCGGCGAACGCCGGGACCTGCGGCACCTGCCGACGGTCACCATCGACGGCGACGACGCGAAGGACTTTGATGACGCGATCTCCGTCGAGCGCCTCCCCGATGGCTACAGGGTGTGGGTCCACATCGCCGACGTGACCCGCTACGTCGAGCCGGGCTCGGCGCTGGACCGGCAGGCCGCCTTTCGCGGCAACTCCGTGTACCTGCCGGGCACCGTGGCGCCGATGCTCCCGGAACGCCTCTCCAACGACGTCTGCTCGCTGAAGCCGAACGTCGAGCGGGCAACGGTGACGGCCGAGATGGAGCTTACCGGGAGCGGGGAGACGAAGGGTGCCGTGGCGTACCGCAGCCTCATCGTCAGCGACGCGCGGCTCACCTACGCCGGCGTGGACGCTTTCCTAACGGGGGAAGGGGAGATCGAGCAGCCTGACCTCGTACGC
>CADCUW010000078.1 GCA_902805985.1 uncultured Rubrobacteraceae bacterium | reverse complement strand
CGCTACGACTTTCTAGGCGCGGACATCGTCAACCACTGCGCCAACGACGTGCTCGCATCGGGTGCCCGGCCGCTGTTCTTCCTGGACTACGTGGGCACCGGAAGGCTGGATCCCGAGGCCGTCGCCGCGCTGGTGCGCGGGGCGGCAAAGGCGTGCCGCGGGCTCGGCATCGCGGTCCTGGGAGGGGAGACGGCCGAGATGCCGGGGCTCTACGGCGAGGGGGACTTCGACGTGGTCGGCGTCTGCACGGGCGCGTGCGAGCGGGGGGACGTCGTTACCGGAGAAGACGCGCGTCCCGGGGACGCCGTGATCGGGCTCGCGAGCAGCGGCCTGCACACCAATGGTTACACCCTGGCCCGCAAGGTCGTCGAGGAGGCGGGCCTCGCCTACGACGAGACGCCCGAGACGCTGGATCGTTCGGTGGGCGAGGCTTATCTGGAGCCGCACCGCTCCTACGTAGGGGAGATCCAGGCCCTCCGAGAAGAGATAGAGGTGCGGGGGATGGCGCACATCACGGGCGGCGGGCTCGTCGGGAACTTGCCCCGCGCGCTCGGCGGGCTCGGCGCGGAGCTGGACGCGGGGTCCTGGCCAGAGCCGCCAGTATTCGGCCTGATCCAATCCCTGGGCAAAGTCCCCGACGACGAGATGCGCCGCGTCTTTAACCTCGGTGTGGGCTTCTGCGCCGTGGTCTCCCCGGAGGAGGCCGAAAGGGCCGTCGAGACGCTCCGGGCGTTCGGGTCTGGGGCGTGGAGGATAGGGACCGTCGCCGAAAGACCGGGCCTCCGGTTTGCCTGAGGGGTTGCCGCGGGGCTCCCGCTTCGCGGTGCTCGCCTCGGGCTCGGGGACGAACCTCCAGGCCCTGCTCGACGCCTACCCCACGAACGTGGCGGTGGTGGCCGGGGACAGGCAGGACGCCTTCGCCTTCGTACGGGCGCGGCGGGCCGGGGTGCCCGTGGAACACGTGGACCCCGCGGGCTTCGCGAGCCGGGAGGAATTCGACCGGGAGCTGGCCGAACGTGTGGCCGCTCACGGCGTAGAGCTGGTCGTGGGCGCAGGGTACATGCGGGTGCTCTCGCCGGCTTTCCTGGAGAGGTTCCCGGCCGTGCTAAACGTCCACCCGTCGCTGCTGCCGCAGTTCAGGGGTCTTCGCGCCGTGGAGCGCGCGCTGGAGGCCGGTGTGTCAGAGACCGGGGTGTCGGTACATTTCATGGTCGAGGAGGTGGACGCGGGACCGGTCGTAGCTCAGGAGGCGGTGCCGGTCTTACCGGGGGAGACGAAAGAGAGCCTGCTGGAGCGGCTGCACCCGGTCGAGCACAGGTTGCTCGGGCGGGCCGTCGCTGATTTTTTCTGGGGAAAGGTGGCTGTATGAAGCGTCGGGCGCTGGTGTCGGTCTCGGACAAACGCGGGGTCGCCGCGTTCGCGCGCAAGCTCTCGGGGATGGGGTTTGAGATCATCTCGACCGGCGGCACCGCGAGGGCTCTCGAAGAATCGCGCGTGCCCGTGGTCCAGGTCTCCAAAGTAACCGGCGCCCCGGAGATGCTAGACGGCCGGGTAAAGACGCTCCACCCAAAGATCCACGGCGGCATCCTCGCCGACCTCGAAAACCCCGACCACGTAACCCAACTGGTCGACCACGACATAGGCCCCATAGACCTCGTCTGCATAAACCTCTACCCCTTCGAGGAGACCGTAGCGGGCGACCCC
>CADCUW010000077.1 GCA_902805985.1 uncultured Rubrobacteraceae bacterium | reverse complement strand
CGAACCTCGAGGCCGGTCTCTATCAGCTCTCGCATGAGCGGGTTGTCCAGGTCCACCGAGCCGCTCGGGGCGTAGTCCGGGATCTCGTACGTCGCCTCGTCGCCAAGCAACTCGTCGAAGAGGCGTTTTACGTCCTCTACGTCCTTGCCCGGGGCGAAGCGGTGGTTGACGTTGATCCAGAACGAGTCGGGGACGACGTTCTTGGTCCGGCCACCCCGCGCGGTCGTCGGCGTCAGCACCTCGTAGAAGGGGAGGCCGTCCACGACCACCTCGTTGGCCGGACGCTCGTGCAGCGCCGCCAGGAAACGGCCCGCCTTCGTGATGGCGTTCTCCCCCTGCCAGGGACGGGCGGCGTGGGACGCCTTGCCCCTGAAGGTAACCTCCACCTGACAGGTGCCCACGCACCCGACCTCCAGAGCCCCCTCCGTCGGCTCCGGCACGATGGCGAGGTTCGCCTCCAGCACCCACGGGCTCCCGGCGAACACGGCCTCCAGGCCGTTCTCAGCGTAGGGGCCCTCTTCCCGTTCGTAGAAGACGAACACCGGCTCGAAGCGACCAGCGTTCCAGTCGAAACTCTCCAGGAGCGCCAGCATCACCGCGTCCCCGGCCTTCATGTCCGAGGCGCCCCGCCCGTAGACCACGTCCCCCTCGACCCGGACCTCTATAGGCTCCTCCGGCTGCGGCACCGTGTCCAGGTGCCCGGCGAAGACGACCCTCTGGCGGGAAGGGTCCGGCTCCCGGCGGCGCACCATGAGGTTGTTGGAGATGCGTTGGACCTCCCACCCGGAAGCTTCGTCTATCCGCGCCTCCAGGTCGTCGCAGAGGCCTCTCTCCTCTCCGGTGACGCTCGGGCGTTCCAGGAAGAAGAGGAGGGATTCCAGCAGCCGCTCCCTCACGCGCCGACGCCGAACTCGCGCAGGGCCTCGTTCAGGGACGTCTTGCGGTCGGTGGACTCGCGGCGCTCGCCGACGATGAGGGCCGTCTGGACCCCGTAGGAGCCAGCGGGGAACTCGCGGGCGCGGGTGCCGGCTATCACGACCGAGCGGGCGGGGACCCGGCCCCTGTAGACGACCTCGTCATCGCCGGTGACGTCGATGATCCTGGTGGATCCCGTAAGCACCACGTTGGCACCTAGCACCGCGCCCTCCTCGACGCGCACGCCCTCGACCACCACGCACCTGGACCCGATAAAGGCGTCGTCTTCGATCACCACGGGCATGGCGCCCGGCGGCTCAAGCACGCCCCCGATGCCGACCCCGCCGGCGAGATGGACGTTACGGCCGATCTGGGCCCCTGAGCCGACCGTCGCCCACGTGTCCACCATCGTGCCGCCGCCGACGTAGGAGCCGATGTTCACGTAACCGGGCATCACCACGACGCCCGGTTCCACAAAGGACCCGTAGCGGACCGTCCCCGGCGGGACGACCCGGACGCCCGCCTCTTTGAGGTTCTTTTTGGTCGGGATCTTGTCGTAGTACTCGAAGGGGCTTGCCTCTATGGTCTCCATCCCGGCGACGGTGAAGTACAGGTTGATCGCCTTCATCACCCACGCGTTTGACTCCCACTCGCCACCATGCTTCTCGGCGACCCGCAACTCGCCCCGGTCCAGCGCGGCTATCGTGCTGAAGACGGCTTCGCGGTATTCCTCGTCTTCGAGCAGCGCGCGGTCTTCGAATGCGGCTTCGATCTTCTCTCTCATGCGTCC
>CADCUW010000076.1 GCA_902805985.1 uncultured Rubrobacteraceae bacterium | reverse complement strand
GACGACAGCGGGCACTACTCGAGCGCCGGGGACCTCGCCAGGATCACGCGCGAGGCGATGGAGTACCCGGAGTTCCGCGAGATCGTCGGCAAGACCAGCATCACCATCACCACCCAGGATCGGGAGATACCGCTCGATACCACAAACCTCCTGATCGCCCCGAACTCCGGCTACGGTTACGAGGCGGCCGACGGCGTCAAGACCGGCACCTCCCCCGAGGCCGGTCCGTCCCTGATCTCCTCCGCCCAGAATGGCGATGAGTCCTACGTCGCCGTCGTCCTCGGCGCCGCCGAGGACCTCTACCGCTTCGAGGCCTCTGAGACGGCGCTCGAGTACGGCTTCGGGGACTTCGGCGAGAAGTCTTTTGTCGCGAAGGACGACCCCTTCAAGAAGCTCCAGCTCCCCTACCGCCGTGAAGAGTCCGTCCAGCTCGTCGCCGAGAAGGAGATCTCGGGCCTCGGGGGACCCGGGCTCGAGGTCGAGCGGCGCGTGGAGACGCAGAACGAGGCGCCTCCCTCGGCCGAGGCCGGGCGCGAGCTCGGGACGGTCGAAGTGTTCGTGGACGGCCGGAGCGCCGGTACCTCGCCGCTCGTCGCGGCGAAAGGCTACGAAGAGGCGGGCGTGTGGCAGAGGATCCGATACTGGACCTCCGGCGCCGTGGGGGGCGTCTCGAACTGGATCTCGGAGACGGCAGAGGGCTGAGCTTAGGTACCAGACAGACCCCGAAAAGCCACCCCCAGCGGCGGCGCGGAAGGGTAGAATGCGTATCGTGAACCAGACCACGATAGACGGCCGTTACACCATCGAGCGCCCCCTCGGGAGCGGCGGCATGGCGGAGGTCTTTCTGGCCCACGACGGGGTGCTTGAGAGGGACGTGGCGCTCAAGGTCTTGAGGAGCCAGTACAGGAGCGACGAGGAGTTCTACGAGCGGTTCGGGCGCGAGGCCAGGAGTGCCGCGAGCCTCTCCCACCCGAACATCGTCTCGATCTTCGATAGGGGCGAGACGCCGGATGGAACCTGCTATATCGCGATGGAGTACGTCGCGGGCGGCACCCTCAAGGAGTGGCTGGATGAGAGGGGCCCGATGGAGCCCCAGCGGGCGCTCGCCGTCACGGCGCAGGTAGCCGAGGCGCTGTGGGCGGCGCACGACCGCGGCATGGTTCACCGCGACATCAAGCCCCAGAACATCCTCGTCACCGACATGGGCCACCTGAAGGTGACGGACTTCGGCATCGCCAGGGCCGCCTCGGCGGCCACGATCTCCGCGACGAACGCGGTCTTCGGGACGGCGGGCTACCTCTCCCCGGAGCAGGCGCTGGGAGAACCGGCCACCCCCCGCAGCGACCTCTACTCACTGGGCATCGTCCTCTACGAAATGCTCACGGGCGTCGTACCCTACCGGGCGGATAACCCTGTGGCCGTCTGCATGAAGCACGTCACGGAGCCCCTCACCCCGCCCCGCCGCCTCGACCCCACCATCCCCGAGGCCGTGGACGCCCTGGTCGTCAAGATGCTCGCCAAGGACCCCGCCGACCGCCCCGCGAGCGCCTCCGAGCTCCTCGACGACATAGAGGTCGTCCGCAAGGGCACCCTCCCGCCGACCCCCACCCCGAGGACCGGGACGCCCAGACTCGGCGTCCGCAAACAGGCCGTGGTCGCACCGGCGGACATTACGACGGGGACGAAAGCCGCGGCCACGAACGGAGCTACGACGGCCGGCGGGAAGCGCGGCCGGTTCACCAGTCGCAGGGTCCGACGCCGGCGGGCGGTGGTGATCCTCTGCGCCGTCATCGCGCTGGCGCTGCTGGTGGCCGTGACCCTCGGCCTCTCCCAGGGACCGCAGGACGGGACGCCGCTGGGACGGGTGCAGGGCGTGGCTGGAGAGCGCCTCGCCGCCCCCACCGCGGACCTTGGGGGCCCGGTCGACGCGGGCGGGGACGCCGGCACCGTCGAGCCTCCCCCCGCGGAACCACCCGCCTCCGTGCCTCCGGCCGCGTCGCCACCGGCCGCATCCCCCCCGTCCGTGTCCCCTCCGGCCTCTACGCCGCCGGAAGATCCCTCCCCCGGCGAGGACCAGTACGACGGCGGCTAGGGGTCGGCGGGCCCGGGGCGCCGCGAGGTGCTAGAGTCGGACGCCAGTAGAAGAGAGGGAGGAGCGCCGGATGGCTGATGTGAGCGTGGGGAGCGTGGCCCCGTCATTCGAACTGCCGGACCAGCAGGATCACCCCTGGAGCCTCTCGGGGCAGTTGGAGGTGAGCCCGGTGGTCCTCGTCTTCTACCGGGGCGACTGGTGCCCCTACTGCAACGGCCAGCTTGCCGCCTACGCCCGGAAGTACAACGAGTTCGAGCGGCGCGGCACGCAGCCCGCCGCCATAAGCGTGGACCCCCCGGTCAACAACGCCAGGATGGTCGGGAAGCTGAGGCTTCCCTTCCCACTCCTAAGCGACGCGAAGGGAGAGGTGGCCCGCGCCTACGGTCTCTGGAACGAGAAGGATAACGTGGCGGTGCCGGCCGTCGTGATCGTCAACCGCTCCGGCGAGGTCACCTACCTGCACGCGGGCTCGGATTTCGCCGACCGCCCGACGGACGGGGAGGTCTTCGCCGCCCTGAAAGCCCTCGACGAACGCGGCGTCCCCGGAACCCGCATAGAGCGCCGCACCGGCGGCCCCGAGCTCCGGACGACCGCGGTGGAGGCCCGCAACGGCAGCGTCCGCCCGTCCCGGAAGCCCATGACCCTCGAAGAGCTCCACTCCTACTACGACGGGGCCTTCGCCACCACCACAGCCCTCGAAGGCCGCGTCACCGGCTTCCTGCTCCAGCGGGCCTCGCGTGAGATCTCGCGCCTCAGGCAACTCATCCGCGACTACGCCACAGCCGCCCAACAGACCGCCGACCTCGTCCGGGAAGAGTCCTGAAAGAACGTCCGTCCAGGGACCGCCGCCTCCTAGTCTTCGCCCCCTCCTCAGACCACGGGGCCTACGCCCACCAGATGGACCTTGTCGAAGGCCACAGGGCCGCCTCCGAGGACCGCGACCTACTGACAGAGCCTTTCTTCGAAGACGGCTCCGAGGAGTCCGCCGCCGCGAGACGCCGGTTCAGCGTCGAGGAGGGCGTCTTCGCCGCCGTTCTCGTGGGGAGGGACGGCGGTGAGAAGTTCCGCTCGGCGGAGCCCGTCCCCCCCGAAAAGCTGTTCGACCTCATCGACGCCATGCCGATGCGCCGGCGCGAGATCCAGGCCAGAGACGCCAGCGATACGTAGCACGATCCGTCTGAACCATCTTCGTCCCCACCAACGATCTCCCACCCATCGTAGGGGCGGGTTTGAAACCCGCCCGCGCCCAAACGGCTGCCCGCGCACCAGACCGTCTTCCGGCCGGGTGCGCGGAGGTGTAACGGCGGCGTTCGTCGAGATTGCTACCCGCGGAGACCTCCCCCGCCGCAAACCGGAGCCTCCAACCAGACCTGGTGCCCGGATCCCGCAGGCCGCCGAGAGGGTTCTCTCCTCCTCCCATCACACCCCGGGCTAGAATCTTCTCTCCGGACCCCGAACGGAGGCTTGTTTGAGAGGACTGTTCGTAAACGAGGAGGTGCGGCTGCGCGCGGGCTGGCGCGTGCTCTCCCAGTTCCTGCTCCAGAACGCGGGGACCGCGCTCCTCGGGTTCGTGGCCGTCGCGGCGGTGGCCGGCCTCTCCCCCGGCGCCACGAGCCAGGCCCAGCCCTCGTACCTGCCGGTCCTGTTCTACGCGGGCGCCGCCCTGGTGGCGACGGCGAGCGTGTGGGCCTCCGGGCGTTTTCTGGACCGACGCCCCTTCTCCGGGTTCGGCCTGCGCCTGGACCGCACCTGGTGGTCGGACCTCGGCTTCGGGCTGCTCCTCGGGGCGCTGCTGATGACGGGGATCTTCCTCGCCCAACTCGCGGCCGGGTGGGCCACGGTGACGGGCTCGTTCGTTGCCGGGGACGGGGCCTCCTTCTTCCCGGCCATCCTCGCCCCCGTGGCCCTCTTCGTCTGCGTGGGCTTCTACGAGGAACTCGTCAGCCGCGGCTACCAGCTGACGAACCTCGCGGAGGGGCTGAACGGCACCGCTCTCGGCCCGAAGGGGGCCATCGTGCTGGCCTGGGCCATCTCCTCCTCGGTCTTCGCCGCCATCCACCTGTTCAACCCGAACACGAGCGCCTTGAGCACCCTCAACATCTTCCTGGCCGGCATGATGCTCGGCTCGGGCTACGTCCTGACCGGCCGCCTCGCCATCCCCATCGGCCTCCACACGACCTGGAACTTCTTCCAGGGCAACGTCTTCGGCTTCCCCGTCAGCGGCCTCGACCTCGTCGGCGCCACCTTCCTCTCCACCCGGCAGACCGGCCCCGACCTCATGACCGGAGGCCCCTTCGGCCCCGAAGCCGGCCTCCTCGCCCCCGCTGCCATGGCCGTGGGGGTCGGACTCATCGCCCTCCGCGCCCGCCGCCAGACCGGCAAGATCCAGCCCCACCTCCCCCTCGCCGAAAGCCCCCGAACACGTCCCTGAAGACACCTGGGTTGCGCACCTTTGCTCCCCGTGTGATACTCAATGTAGCTATTTGTTACAAATACGCTACCTTGCAACACATCCGGGTAGCAAGCGTGGTTTCAGAAGTTACGAGGAGGCGGTTCGCGGTGGCGGTACGGGGGTTGGAAGGCCGGTTGGACGACGGGGAGGTGGGGCGGGGTCACTGGCGGGTGACGTTGCTCTCGGGGTTCGGGTGGATGTTCGATGCGATGGACGTCGGGTTGCTTTCCTTCGTGATGGTGGCGTTGGCGCGGGAGTGGGGGTTGTCGCAGGGTCAGGTCGGGTTCGCGATCAGCGCGGGGCTCTTCGGGATGTTCGTGGGGGCTGCGGTCTCGGGGACGCTGGCCGACAGGTACGGGCGACGGGCGGTGATGATGGTTACCCTTCTCGTGTACTCGGTCGCGACGGGGCTCACGGCGCTTGTGTGGGGGTACGGGGCGTTGCTGGTCCTGCGGTTCGTCACGGGGCTCGGGCTCGGGGGGGAGTTGCCGGTGGCGAGCACGCTCGTCTCGGAGGTGGCGCCGGCCAGGAGTCGGGGCAGGATGGTCGTGCTGCTGGAGAGCTTCTGGGCTTATGGTTGGATCCTGGCCGCCCTCATCGGCTACCTCGTCATCCCCGAGTACGGCTGGAGGGTGGCGTTCCTCATAGGCTCCCTTCCGGCCCTCTACGTGCTCGTGCTGCGCCGCGCCCTGCCGGAGTCCCCCCGGTACCTCTTGCGCAGGGGCCGCCACGCCGAGGCCAGGGAAGAGGCCGCCCGCCTCGGCGTGCGGACGGACGGGCTGGAGTGGGAAGAGGAGGAAGAAGGATTCGCTGGCGTGGGGTTGCGGGGGCTGTGGTCCGGGGCTTACGCGCGGCGGACGCTCATGCTGTGGGTCTTGTGGTTCGGGATGGTGTTCTCGTACTACGGGATCTTCACCTGGCTGCCGCAGATACTCGCGGGCTCTGGCCGGGACCTCGTGAGCACCTTCGGGTTCGTGCTCCTCATAACGCTTGCCCAGGTGCCGGGCTACTTCTCCGCCGCCTACCTCGTCGAACGGTGGGGCCGCAAAGGCACGCTCGTCCTGTACCTGATCGGCTCGGCGGTGGCCGCCCTCGCCTTCGGGCTGCGCGGCCTGGCGGCCGATGCGTCAGGGGCGGAGCTCGTGATGTGGGGCTCGCTCGTCTCGTTCTTCAACCTCGGGGCCTGGGGCGTGCTCTACAGCTACACCCCGGAGCTCTACCCGACGGAGGCGCGCGGCTCCGGGACGGGCTGGGCCGCGGGGATCGGGCGCATCGGCGGCATCGTGGGCCCATACCTCGTCGGAGTCATGCTTGGGGCGCCGGGCCTCGGCACGACGGTCATCTTCACCATGTTCGCCGCCGTGCTGCTCGTCATAGCCGCCGATGTGTGGCTGCTGGGCGAGGAGACCCGCGGCCGTACGCTGGGCGAGATCTCCGGTAAACAGCCGGCCGGGTAGTCTGGGGGTCAGGACCGGTTCATGAGGGCCTTGTAGGCCTGGTGCAGGTGGTCTGAGACCGTGACCACGGCGAAGATCGAGGCGACGAGGCGGGTGACGCGCGGCGCGAGCACGAGCCCGTAGGTAAAGAAAGAGGCGAGCCACACGCTGAGGCAGAACTTGCACGTTACGAGCTCGCCGACGGAGCGGCGCAGCCCATCGCCGCGGGGCTTCTCGTCGAGTTTCTTGGGGCTCTCCTTCTCCCGAAGCTCGGTGAACGGGGCGCGCAAGGGGCTCGTCACCGCGTCCTCGGCCCCGACCAGGCTCAGCTTGTGGGCCGCCATCCCGAGCAGCGCGATATCCCTCGCTTCGATCCGTTCCGGTAGCGACTTTCCCGTGCCCCTCATCACCAGCAGGAAGAGGGCGAAGAGCGCGTTGAAGAGCCCCGCGAGCAAGCCGTAGGATCGGAGCGAGATGTCTTCGTTTCTCTTGTAGCCCTCGAAGATGCCTTCGGTATTGCCTTCGGGATTGCCTTCGCTCATGGTTGCCCCTTGTGTTTGACGCGCTGGATCCATACTTCCCGGGGTATCCCCGACGCGCGGCCGGGCCTAAACATCGGCGGGCTCAGGGGACGGCCCTGATCTTCCAACCCGCCCTCCCCTGCGAAGGGTTTTCGCGCAGCGCGAACCCGCCGGCCTCGCGCCAGAGGCGCAAGGGCCATAACCTGCCGTCGTCGGGATGGCAGTACAGGCCCTGCGCGAACGGCCCCCCGCCGTAGGCCACGAGCACTATCTCGCCCCAGTAGATCTGGCCCGTGCTCTGCACGAGACCCGCATGCGGGATCGCCGCCCCTCCCCTGGCGAGCACCACGACGGGGATCTCCCCGGCGCGAAGGACGTGCCACCGACCTCCCTCGTGTTCCTCGCCGGAGGCGGTCCCCTGATCTAACCACTCGAGCCCCTCCACGACGAAGAAGTGGTCCTTCCGCTTGCCGAACTCCTGAATTGACGTCTACCGGGTCGTTCTGGAAGACGGTGCCGTAATCTCCCATCAGCCCCCCTCGGTAACCCTCCGTCCCCGGCGACGCTCGTTATCCCGGGCCCCGAAACCGGACGCCGCCCCACCGTTTGACCCGGCGGGAGAACGGGCAAGGATCGCAGACTATGACGGTGTGGCCGCGGGGCCGCGGCCACGACAGGGAGGACACCCAGGCATGACAGAGGACCAGCACACCCAGCAAGACCCGACGACGAAGTACCCGCAGCCCGAGTACCCGGAGCAGACCCAGATGGACCAGCACCCGGGCCTCGAATCCGAGATGCAGCCCGCGCCCGACTACGGCGAGAGTACATACCGGGGCTCCGGCAGGCTCGAGGGCAAGAGGGCCGTCATCACCGGCGGAGACTCGGGCATAGGCCGGGCCGTAGCACTTGCCTTCGCGCGGGAGGGGGCTGACGTCCTGATCTCCTACCTGGAGAGCGAGGAGCCGGACGCCGCTGAAACCGCCCGCGTCGTCGAGGAGTCGGGCAAGAGGTGCGTAAAGGCGCCGGGGGACATAAGCGAAGAGGCCACCTGCCAGGCCGTGATCCAGAAGGCCGCAGACGAGTTCGGCGGGATCGACATCCTCGTCAACAACGCCGCCCACCAGATGACGGTCAGCGGCGTGATGGACGTTTCAAGCGAGCTGCTCGATCGCACGTTCAAGACCAACATCTACGCGATGTTCTGGCTGGTGAAGGCGGCGATCCCGCACATGCCGCCGGGAGGCTCGATCATCAACGTAGGCTCGGCCCAGGCGTACAAACCCTCCCCGACCCTCCTCCCCTACTCGGCGACCAAGGGGGCCATCGTCACCTTCACCGAGGGCCTCGCCCAGGACGTGATCCAGTACGGACTCCGCGCCAACGTCGTCGCCCCCGGCCC
>CADCUW010000075.1 GCA_902805985.1 uncultured Rubrobacteraceae bacterium | reverse complement strand
CCGCCCGAGATCTCGTCCACGCCCGCCCCGCCGTCCAGGCGGTCCAACCCGTACCCCCCGGAGAACTGGTCCTCACCCGGACCGCCCTGCGCCGTCCCCCCGACCCCGCCCGTGTGGAGGTGGTCGTCGCCCGCGTTCCCGAACAGGCCGTCCGGCGACCCGCCGCCGTAGAGGTGGTCGTCGCCCGCGCGCGCCCGTATCTGGTCGATGCCGGGACCGCCCTGCAGCCGGTCTTCGCCGTCTGAGCCGTCCACGGTAACTGACCGCGTCGCGCCCGCGAGGGACATCGCCGCCCCGAAGAGGACAGCCACGATAGCCGCGACAAGAAGTACCCATTGTGCCATGCCCCCCACTATATAACCGTCGGCCTGCCGTCTCGACCTATCGGGCCGACTGCCGCGCCAGGAGCCGCAGGACCATGCCGAACGAGGACAACCTCGTGTTGCAGGCCGTCACGAATGCGACGGTGACCGCCGTGAACAGGCCGAAGACCACGAGCCCCTGCGTCCCGCCAACGAGCTGCACGCCCTCCCTCTCCATCAAATGGATGGATAGCCCATGCGTGAACGGGGAGTGGAAGGCCAACGCGACCCCCCACAGGGAGAATCCCCTCGGAGAGGCGAACCCGCTCGTCAGCGCGACCGCGCCGAGCACGATCTGCGTCATAGTGATGAGCGGCAGGCGGGGGTTCCATAGGCACAGGTTCACGCCGAACAGCATCGACGTGGCCCCCGGCGAGGTCGCGAACCAGACCACAAAGCCGACAAAGACCAGGAAGGCGAAGACCGCAGCCTCTCTCCAACCGGGTCTCCGGAGGAGAAGTCCGAGGCCCCTGTTTTGAACCTCGCCGTCCGCCATCTGGAAACCTCGCTCCTTTGCCCGGGTGGATCATGCGGTCCTTGCTCGTCGAGACGTGGTCCCTGTCGTGGTGGCTTGCGGGGAGACCCTCGACCCGTCCGCGACGTTGTTCCCGCTCCGAACGCCGTTCCCTTCTCAAAACTCCAAGATCCGCACGTCCTCGCAGTCGTCGGCCACGAAGTCTTCGGGGGAGGCGTAGACCCTGTCCGTCCCCTCGCCGCAGGAGACCTCGTCCCTCTTCCCGTCCGGGTCTCCGTAGGCCTCGGTCGCCGAGTTAGTGTCGTTGCCGGCCTTGCCGTGGTACTCGTCGCTGCCACGGTTTGAGTAAGAGAACTCCGACTGGTTGAACCTGTCGTCCCCGTCGCCGCCGTGGGCCGCGTCGTCCCCGCGCCCGCCGAAGATCGTGTCGCCGCCGGGATCGCCGTGAAGCACGTCTTCGCCCGGGAGGCCGCGGAGGGCGTCTTCCCCGAGGCCGCCGTAGAGGCGGTCGCCGCCATCACCGCCGTCGATATCGAGGTCGTTGCCGCCCCCACCGTAGGCGTGGTCCGTCCCGGGACCGGTCACGAGGCGATCCTTGCCGGGACGGCCCCTGAGCACGTCGTCGCCGTCCTTGCCGCGCAAGAGGTCGTCTCTCGGGTTCCATCGAGGTTGTCCCGGCCCTCGGTGCCCGTGATCGTCTTCGCCAGCGCCACCCCGGCCGTCAGCGCCAGCAGCCCGGTAACCGCCAGGCACACCAGCATCGTCCTGTTCGCCATGCGCCCGCCCCTCTCGTGGCCCGAAGACCGTAATCCTGCAGCAACCGCCACGGGGCCCAACGTCTGCACCCACGGACCCCGCCTGCGCAATGTTAGGACCGGGCCCCGAGGTTCCGCATGGGAGCCAGGTCCCATATTCTCGAAGATCGACGGCCCCCGGACGGGCTACTCGTAGCCGATGGCCTCGACGATGGCCTTGCGGGTGGCAGAGCGGGCTGGGAGGAGGCCGGCGAAGATGCCGATAAAGAGGCCGGAGAAGAGGGCCGCGAGCGCTGGAAGCTTCGGGTAGTAGAACTCGATCTCAAACCCCCCGGCGCCCGAGCCCTGGACGAACAGGTAGCCGAGCAGAGACCCCAGAACGACCCCGACGAGGCAGCCGATCAGGCCGATGACCACCCCCTCGTCGATGATGAGGCGGCCGATCTGGAGGCGCGTCGTGCCGATGGCCCGCAAGATACCGATCTCCCGCGTCCGCTCGAAGACGCTCATGGACAGCGTGTTGACGACCCCGAAGGCGGAGACGGCAACCGAGACGCCCATGATGGCGTAGAAGAAGACGTACTGGCGGTTGAAGTCCCCCTCTATGCGCGCCTTCCACTCGGCGTTCGAGTAGAGCGTGAACTGCGGATAGTCGCTCAAGACCTCCCCGATCCCGTCGGACAACGCCTCCCTATCCGAGCCGGGCTCGGCCTTCACGGCGAGGAACTCGCTCTCGGTCTCGTTGAAGTCCGTGGCGAGCGTCTGTTTCGAGAGGTAGACGCCAGACCCGCCGCCGACGAGGTCGTTCTCCAGGATGCCCTCGACGGGATACTTCTTCTCTCCCTTCGGGCCGGGCAGCTCTATGCTGTCGCCCACCCTAAGATCGCGGGACTCCGCCAACTGCTTGCCGATCAGGGCACCGCCCCCCCTCAGCCTGTCGAAGGCGTCGGGCCGGGCGCCGGGGGCGAGGTCCGCGCGGAAGATCTCGGGGTAGTTCCCGTCCACCCCGAAGACGATGTCCACCTTCTCGCCGCTGCGGCGGAAGGTCGAGACGATGCTCGTCGTCCGCTCGACGCCTTTGATCCTCCTGATCTCTTCGGGCAAGCTCGCCGAGAAGCCGGCGTCGGAGGCCTGGTCGGTAGGCTGAACGACGTAGTCGCTACCAAGAGAGCTGTCGAGGTAGTCCCGGATCGAGCCGAGCAGGCTCCCCCCGAGCGCCGAGAACGCGACCACCAGCGAGATGCCCACCATGAGTGCTGAGGCGGTCAGCGCCGTCCTGCCCCGGTTCCTGGTCGCGTTCGCCGCCGCCATCCTCCCCTCGACCCCGAACAGGAGCCTCAAGACCGGGGAGAAGAGTGCCGCGAGGGGCCGGACGAGGACCGGTATCAGGAGCGACACACCTAGAAAGGCCGCGATCACGCCCGCTATGCCCGAGGCGTAGACGAGGCCGTCGAGGTTCGCGGAGAGGTTTTTGGCGAGGTAGTAGATCCATGGCACCCCCACCCCCGTGAGGACCAACCCCAGGACCGGCCCGAGAACCGAAGCCCGGCTCCGGCCCCCGCCGGCCGAGCGCGAGCGCATCGCCTCCACGGGGCTCACCCGGCCGGCCCGCAGCGCCGGGTAGAGGGCGGCTGCGACCGTCACGATCATGCCCACGCCGACGGCCGATACGAGGGCGAAGGGGGAGAGGATGAGCGTCGAGATCTCGAACAGAAAAGCCCGCCCGAACAGGTAGACGAGCCCCTTGGCCATCCCGTACCCGAAGAGGACGCCGAGTACGGAGCCGAAGACCCCGAGCAGCGCTGCCTCCAGGACGACCGAACGCGCGATCATGGCCCGCGTGGACCCGAGAGCCCTGAGCATCCCGAGCTCCCGCGTCCGCTCCAGCACGGTCATCGAGAGCGCGTTGAAGACCAAAAACGCCCCGACGAAGAGCGCCGTCCCCGCGAAGAACAGCAGCGCCAGCCTGAAGCCCTGCAGCTGGCCCGTGACCTCCTGCGTCCTCGTCTCTGACCTCTCCGCCTGCAACCCCTCGCCTAGAGCCCCGTCCAGCCGGTCCCGCAGCTCCCCGACCGGGACGCCCTCCGCCGCCTCGACGGCGATGCCTGAGACCTGGTTCGGCTTGTCGAAGGCCTTCTGGACGAAGGGCAAGGGCGCCATCCCGAAGGCGAGCCCGCCGAAAGAGCCGCCCGGTATCCTGAGCAGCCCGACGACCCTTGCCTCCTTCGGGCCTGCCGGGGTGCCAAGCGTCACCTCGTCCCCGATCTCCAATCCCGCGCCCTCCGCCGCGGCGCCGTCGATGGTGAGCTCCCGCTCCCTCTCAGGGAACCTTCCGGCCGTAAGCTCGAAGCCCGTCGCGAGTTCGGCCGACTCCGGCTCGACGCCAAAGAGACGCATGCTCTGGACCTCGGGCAGGCCTTCCTCGGTCTTCTTGTCCAGGATCAGGGACGCCGCCACGGAGTACCGGGGCGCCGCGGACCCGACGCCTTCTGAGTTCCTGACCTCTTGCACTATCTTCTCGTCGAACCCCCCGGACCCGCCGGCCGCGGTGACGGTGAGGTCGGCCGAACCGTAGGCGCGGGAGAAGAGCTGCTGGAAGGTGCCCGACATGGTGTTCGAGAGCGTCAGCACCCCGAAGACGATCCCAACCCCGAGCACGATGCCGACGGCCGTGAGGAGGGTGCGCTGCACCCTGGCCCGCAGGTTGCGCAGGCTGAGGTCCGAGAACCGCCGGAGCTTCACGAGAGGGCGTCCTTCCAGGCGCGTGCTAACCTGGGTGCTGCCGGAACACAGGCGTCTAGGCGGGGAGGACAGATGGAACACGGCGGGCCGACGAGGGTAACAGCGGAACGGAGCGGGCAGTCGCGGCTTGGGATAGCGTCCTTCGTCATCGCCATCCTGACCACGGTGCTGCTCGTCGTGCTGCTCGTAGTGATCTTAAACGCCGCAGGCCAGCTGCTCGGGAACGCGGACCCGCAGAGCGTTACGCCCCAGGACCTGCAACGCAACCTCGAGGACAACCCCGGCGCGACGGGCCTGCTCGGGGTCGCGGGCTTCGGCCTCGCGGCCACCCCGCTACTGTACGTGCTCGGCGCCGCGCTCGGCATCGCCGGCCTCGTGCAGAAGCGCCGCAGGCGGCTGTTCGCCGTCCTCGGGACCGTCTTCAACGGCCTGATCCTCCTTGGGCTCGTGGTCCTCATCCTGTTCGGCGCCGTGCTCGGCACCGCCGTGTGACAGGGACCCCCACGGGACCCGCCGCTCGTCCTCCCGGAAGGCGCGTTGGTCGTCAAGCCTCGCGCTCCATGCGCGGGAACTCGTACTCGCCGCCGTTGGTCTCGTGCGTATAGACCTCGCCCCGCCGAAAACCGGCGCGATCGTAGATCCTGATCGCACGCGCGTTGAACGTCGCTACGGAGACGGTGAACCGCCCCGGCGAGAACCGCTCCCTCGCGAACGCGAGCCCCGCCAGGACGAACTCCACCCCGAGTCCTCTTCCCGGCAGGTCAGGCCTCAGCCCCGGGACGACGTCCACGCTCTTAACCTCGTTCTCGACCTGAAAGAACCCCACGAGTCGGTCCCCATCGTCCAGAACCGAGAAGTACACGTCTTTCCGGCGCTTCGGGTCCAGAAGCTCTGCGAGGTCGGCGGGGTCCGCGTCACCGTTGTAGAAGTCGTAGGGTGGCTCGTAGCGCCAGACGGAGATCTCGCGCGCGTCCGCGTCATCCATCTGGCGCAAGAGATATCCTGGCGCCATCCTAGCCGGGGGACTCCAGCGTCCTGATGCGCTCCAGGATGTCGTCGGGGTTCGGGTCACGGGCCTCGTCCACGACGCGGCCGTCCGAAAGGAAGACGGCCCGGTCGGCGGCGGAGGCGGCGCGGGGGTCGTGCGTGACCATGAGGATGGTCTGCTCGTAGCGGGCGGCGGACTCTCTGAGCAGGCCGAGCACCTCCGCGCCGGTCCTGGAGTCCAGGTTGCCGGTCGGCTCGTCGGCGAGGATGATGTCCGGGAAGCGTATGAGGGCGCGGGCTATGGCGACCCGCTGCTGCTCCCCGCCCGAGAGCTCGTCGGGGCGGTGCGAGCGGCGGTCCGCCAGGCCGACCAGGTCCAGAAGCTCGTCCAGGCGCCTCGCGTATTTCCCCGGTTTCTTGCCGGAGATCAGGACCGGCAACAACACGTTCTCCTCCGCCGAGAGCGTCGGTATGAGGTTGAAGAACTGGAACACGAAACCCATCCGCCCGCGCCTGAGGAGCGTCAACTCCCTGTCCGAGAGGCCCGAAAGATCCGTACCCCCGACGACGACGCGCCCGCCCGTCGGCTTGTCCAGGGCACCCAAGATGTGCAACAAGGTGCTCTTGCCCGACCCGCTGGGGCCCATGATCGCCGCGAACTCGCCGTTCGGGAACTCTAGAGAGACGTCGTCGAGCGCCCGCACCTCGGTCGAGCCCTCGCCGTAGACCTTGCGCAGGCCCACGGTCTCGACGGCGTTTGGGGAACCGTTCTCCACCGGACGAGTATATCCGCGAACAGGGGGCTCGGGGTGTGCCCTCGGGGTGTGCCCTCGGGGTGTGCCCTCGGGGTGTGCCCTCGGGGTGTGCCCTCGGGGTGTGCCCTCGGGGTGTGCCCGTCGGACCGTTTGTAACACCTACATCGCGCTGGTAGACTCTCGCGGCAACCGCATAAGCCCCTGCTTCGCCGGGAAGAGCCCGGGGGAGCCGATTCTAGACCGGAGGAGGCAAACATTACTACTTACGAAGCCATGCTCATAGTGATCCCCGAGCTCGACGAGGACCAGGTCGGGAACACGGTCGGGCGCTTTCGCACGATCATCGAGCGTACAGGCGGCGAGGCCGGTGAGCCGAACCACTGGGGCCGCCGCAAGCTCGCCTACGAGATCGACCACCGCACCGACGGCTTCTACGTTGTCATGGAGTTCACCGCGGGCGAGCGCACCCTCGTCGAGCTAAAGCGCATCCTGCGGGTCTCGGACGACGTGCTGCGCCACACGATAGTGAAGCTCCCACCGAGCTATGCCCACAAGCCGCTGCCGGAGGAGTCGGTGGAGACCGAAGAAGTCCCGGCCTAACAACACTCTTTAGGAGGTAACGAATGGGTAGAAGAAGGGAAAAGCCGCCCCGCGGAGGACGGCCGGTAAAGAGCAAGCCGTGCGTCTTCTGCAAGGAAGACGTAGCCTACGTCGACTACAAGGACTACAACGTGCTGCGCCGGTTCGTCTCTGACCGCGGCAAGATCCGGGCCCGCAGGGTCACGGGCCTCTGCCCGCAGCACCAGCGCGAGGCGGCCACCTCGATCAAGCGCGCCCGCGAGATGGCCTTGCTGCCCTACGTGGTCGGGAGGTAGAGCCGTGCAGGTCATACTGACCCAGGACGTCGAGAAGATCGGGCAGCGGGGCGACATCGTGGACGTTAGCCGCGGCTACGTCCGCAACTTCCTCGTCCCCCGCAACCTTGCCGAGGTCGCCACCCCGGGCAAGATGGAGGAGGCCCGCCGCGAGATGGCCGAGAGCGAGGAGCGCGACCGCCGCCTCGCCGAGCGCGCCGAAGAGATCGCCGCGACCCTCAACAAGAGCGTCATTACGATCGAGGCCCGCACCGGCGAGGACGAGCGCCTCTTCGGCTCCGTGACCGCCGCGAACATCGCTGATGCGGTCGAGAAGGCCCGCGGCGTGCGCATCGACCGGCGCAGGGTCCGCATGGAGGAGCCCATAAAGTCGCTGGGCACCCACCAGGTCCCGATCCAGGTCCACGGCGACGTCGAGGCCAGCGTCAAGGTTATCGTCGTCCCGAAGCTGTAGCTCAACTGTAGCTTTACGTACAACCTGGACCACAAGGTAAAGGCCCCCGTCTTGTAACGGGGGCCTTTGTGTTGCATCCTAGAGCGTCTATGGAGCGTCGGGGGAGGATGCGGAGTGTAGAGACGGGGGTCGGCGCGGCCCGCGTGCCGCCGCATGACCTGGACGCGGAGCGGGCGGTCATAGGGGCGCTGCTGGTCTCGGAGACCGCGGTGGCGGCGGTCGCCGAGCAGCTCACGCCCGAGGAGTTCTACTCGGAGACCCACAGGGTCATCTACGCGGCGATGATGCGGCTCTACTCGCGGGGGGACCGCATAGACCAGATCACGCTGACAAACGAGCTCAACTCCGTCAACGAGTTCGACCGCGTCGGCGGCAGGGCCTACATCTTCCAGCTCGTAGAGTCCGTCCCGACCGCCTCCAACGCCGCCCGCTACGCCGAGATCGTCCGCGGCAAGGCCCTCCTCCGGTCCGTCATAGACGTCGGCAGCCGCATCACGGAGGACGCCTTCCGCGA
>CADCUW010000074.1 GCA_902805985.1 uncultured Rubrobacteraceae bacterium | reverse complement strand
TCGGGCCGGCACCCCGTGCAGAGGCCGAGGTCCACGACCTCAACCCCAGCCCGTTCGAGGTCCGTCCGTATCGCCCCCGGCAGAGACAGATAGCGCCCGGAGACCACGCCCTCCCCGAACTCCCCGGCAAAGGTGTCCGCCAGATCTTCGGACACCTCGTAGCAGCACTGCCGGATGCATGGCCCTATATAGGCGCGCTTCGCGTCGCCGGCCATCCGCCCGGCGGCCCTGCCGGAGATGCCGGACAGGGTACCCCGCCAGCCAGAGTGGACCATCGCGACCTCGTCCTCCCCGAGGATCGCCACGGGCACACAGTCGGCGACGGCCACGTTGAGACACAGATCCCTCTCCGAGGTGAGGAGCGCGTCGGCCTCGCCGGCGAACCCTTCGCCGGAGACGGTTGCGACGCCGTCGCCTGCCACCTGCTTTACCCAGGCCGTGGGCCGGTTGCCAAGCGCCTCGCGGATGATCTCGACGTTCCGGTCGACGGCCATCCGGTCGTCACCGACCTTTACGGAGACGTTCAGCTCGTCGTACGGGCTTTCGGACACGCCGCCTATGCGGGTGAAGAAGAAGACTTGAGCCCCTTCGGGCCGCGGTTCCGGGGAGACGTAGACGGCGCCCCCGGCCGCCGTGTGGATGGCGGCGGGGGCGCCGTCGTGTACTTCGGGAAGGTGCGCGCGCACGCTCCGGGCGGTCGTGGCTACCTGCGCCGCAAGAACGCCGGGATGTCCAGGACGTCGCCCTCCTGCGAGGAGGAGATCGGCTCCTCTTCGCGCTGTTGCTGCGGCTCGGCCACCGAGCGCTCCGAGCGGCGCTGGTTCGCCAGGCGCTGGTCGAAGCCCGTCGCTATCACCGTGACGCTCACCCGGTCGCCGTACGCGTCGTCTATGACGGCGCCGAAGATCAGGTTCGCGTCCTGGTGGGCGGCGTTGTGAACGATCTCAGCGGCCTCGTTCACCTCGAAGAGCCCGAGCTCCGGGCCGCCGGTGATGTTCAAGATGATCCCGGTCGCCCCCTCGATGCTCGCCTCGAGCAGCGGGCTCGAGATCGCCGTCTTCGCCGCCTCGGTGCCCCTGGACTCGCTGGTCGACTCGCCGATACCCATGAGCGCCGAGCCGGAGTTGTGCATGATCGTGCGCACGTCCGCGAAGTCGAGGTTGATCAGGCCCGGCACCGTGATGAGGTCGGTGATGCCCTGAACACCCTTCCTCAGGATGTCGTCGGCCATCTTGAAGGCATCCATCATGCTGGTCCGCTTCTCGGCGACCTGCAAGAGGCGGTCGTTCGGGATGATGATCAGGGAGTCGACGTTCTCCTTGAGGCGCTTGATCCCCTCCTCGGCGTACGTCGAACGCCGCCGACCCTCGAACGCGAAGGGCCGCGTCACGACGCCGACGGTCAAGGCCCCGGAGTCGCGTGCTATCTTGGCGACGACCGGGGCCGCCCCGGTCCCCGTGCCGCCGCCCTTGCCGGCGGTGACGAAGACCATGTCAGCACCCCGCAGGGCCTCCTCGATCTCAGACTTGTTCTCCTCGGCGGCCTCCATCCCGATCTTCGGGTCGGCGCCGGCTCCGAGGCCGCGCGTGATCTTCTCTCCTATGTGGATCTTCTGGTCCGCGTCGCACATCTGGAGCGCCTGAGCGTCCGTGTTGACCGCGATGAACTCAACCCCCTGTAACCCCGAGTTGATCATGCGGTTGACGGCGTTGGTGC
>CADCUW010000073.1 GCA_902805985.1 uncultured Rubrobacteraceae bacterium | reverse complement strand
GTCTCTATGCTCAGCGGCTTCTCGGCCTCGAAGGCCACCGCGGCTCTCGTCTCCATCTCTCCTCCTCCGTCACCCATCTACGGCCCAATACCATAGCACGGGGCGGGCACCAACCCAGCGACAGGGGACGCGCTTCACCCTCACGGCCTGAAGTACCGTGAAACGCCCGGAACTCGTGTCGCCCACCGTCTCCCGTCGCCGGGGTCCCGCGCTTGCCGGGGTTGGCGACGAGGCACGGCTTGCGGATGAGTCCTAGCCGCGCAGGTAGGCCAGCACCGCCAGCACGCGACGGTGGTCGGCCTCGCCCTGGGCCAGCCCGAGCTTGCCAAAGATGCTCTTGACGTGCTTCTCCACGGCGCCCCCGGTGACGAAGAGCGCCTTCGCTATGGCCTGGTTGGTGCGGCCCTCGGCGACGAGGGCTAGGACCTCGGCCTCGCGCGGGGTGAGGGCGGCGAGGCCTTCGTTGCGCCTCCTGCGGGCCAGGAGCTGGCCCACCACCTCCGGGTCTAGCACGGTGCCGCCGGAGCCTACAGACTCGAGGGCCGAGACGAACTCGGCTACGTCGGCGACGCGGTCCTTGAGCAGGTAGCCCGTGCCCTCCATCCCGGACTCCAAGAGCTCCCTGCCGTAGCGCTCCTCGACGTACTGCGAGAGCACCAGCACCGCGAGACCGGGCGTTCGCCTCCTCGCCTTCAGGGCGGCCTTGAGACCCTCGTCCTTGAAGCCCGGCGGCATGCGCACGTCCACGACGGCCACGTCGGGGCGCTGCTCCTCGACGGCGCTCAAGAAGGCCGGTCCGTCACTCACCTCGGCGACGACCCTGTGGCCGGCGTCGGTTATCAGGCGCGAGAGCCCAGCCCGCAAGAGGCCGGAGTCCTCGGCGATCGCGACCCTCAGAGGGGGGAGCTTACGGGGGGTGTCCTCACCCATCGTCCGCGCTCCCCCACGGCAACGCCGCGCGCACCGTGGTGGGGCCACCGGCGGGGCTCTCGACCGTCACGCGGCCGTCGAGGGCGGCCGCCCGGGCGGCCAGCCCGGTGAGGCCCGTGCCCGCCGGATCCGCCCCGCCCCCGCCGTCGTCCTCGACCTCCACGGTCAGGAGGTCCTCCGAACGCTTCCCGTTCCCCGCGAGGAGGCCCCTTTCTCGGCGCACCAGGACGCGGGCTTCGGAGGCGCCCGAGTGTTTGGCGACGTTGGCCAGGGCCTCGGCGATCACGAAGTAGGCGGTGATCTCAGTCGCATCCGGGGGGCGTTCGTCGAGATCGACCTCCACCGAAGTTGGCACCGGGGAGCGGCCGGCGAGCGCGGAGATCGCCGCGTCGAGGCCCCTGTCGGTGAGGACAGCCGGGTGGATGCCCCGGATGAGGTCCCGGATCTCGGCGAGGGCCCGCTTGGCCTCCTCGTGCGCCTCCCCGACAAGCTCGGTAGCCAGCGCGGTCTCGGGGTCTTTGAGGCCGCCCCCGTCGGAGGCCCTCTCCAGCTTCTGGCGGGCCATGCCGAGGGCCATCGCTAAAGAGACGAGGCGCTGCTGGGCGCCGTCGTGCAGGTCGCGCTCGATCCTGCGCCGCTCTACGATGGCGGCCTCCACGGCCCTTGTGCGGCTCTCGGTCAGTACCTCCACCCGCTCTTGGAGCTCCTCCCGGTCTCGCGGCCCAAGCAGGACCCGGCCCAGGACGGCGTGCGCCCGGGCTACCTGCGGGACGAAGGCTACCGCTGCCGCCATGATCACGAGTCCGACGAGCATGACCAGCAGCGCCTCTGGCCCGGTCTCCGCCACGAAGATGCCCGTCCACGTTAGGCCCCGGCCTTCGGGGAGCGTCTGCAACCACAGCGGGTAGCTGACCAGGACTACCGAGAAGGCCGGGACGAGGACGACCACGAGCTCGACCAGCCCGATCGGGAAGAGCAAGAGCAGGTAGAGCAGGCCGCGCCAGAGGGCGGGGTCCGCCGCCCGGCTCCGCACCCGGGCCAGGAGCGACCCGCGGGGCAATGGTCGGAGAGGCGAAGGCAGGCGCGTGCCCAGCAGCGTGGCCAGGCGCCACCGCTCGACGCCGACGCCCACGACGCACACCAGCATGGCGAGGGCCAAGATGGGCAGCCCGACCCACACGATCGTCAGGGGAAGACCCGCCGCCAGCAGCACGACCAGGACGACGAACCAGAAGAGCCCGAGGGGGAAGCTAGAGAGCAAGAAGAGCGTGGATAGCAAGACCCGGACGAGGAGCCGCCCGCTGGGCGCCACACCTCGACCGAAGCCCTCGTCTGCTGCGCGGGTCTCTTCGGCGTGGTTCATGAAACTCCTGCTCTCACCATAGCGTACCCGGACCGCGACGTCCGGCCCTCGAACCCGTACCTTCCCCGGGCTCAGAGCTGGAACCCGAGCAGGCCGTAGTAGCCGAGCAGCGCGACGAAGACGAGAGCCGAGAGCGCCACCAGCGTGTAGTGCAGCCGCCCGAAGAGGCCCCAGTACCGGCGCGTCCAGGCAAGTGCTGCGTAGACGAGCACGCCCAGCGTGAGGGCGGCGACCAGATAGGGCAGTGCCAGGACGGCGACCAGGAGGGGTGAGAAGCCGAAGAACAGCGTCCCCTCCGGGTCCAGGATGGTCAGCGCCGCGCCGCCCGCGAAGAGCAGGGCGAGGACGCCGACGGCCCAGGCCAGCGGCCGCGCCAGGCGGGCGCCGCCGGCTTCCCCTCCCGGCTTCTTGACGCCCGGCCTCCCGCCTTCCGGGTTTTCGTGGGGTGCGCGCCTCCCGTACCACCGGGAGATCCCCGCCCCGACCGGCCAGCCCGGCACCGTGAGCGCGAAGACCGCGAAGCTCCCCGCCAGCAGGCCGAGGTGGAGCCCGCGCGCCCCGTAGAAGGGGACCTTCTCGGAGACGGAGGTCGGACCGCCCACCTCGCCGGAGAGGTACGTGATGCGGCCCCCGCGGTCCTCCTCGAAGGCGACGTGCTCGTAGCCTCCCTCCGCCCGGAACAGCAGCGGCTCGACCTCGACCCAGCGCTGCTCGGGGCCGGTGAAGTCCCCCTGCACGGGCACCCCGGTGGTCGTTATGCTGCCGTCGCCGTTGGCGGTTACCCGTGGCCCGCCGAGGAGCGTGAAGACCTTCTCGAAACCGCTCTCGTTGGAGCGCGTGCTGCGGTAGCCGCCGGCGACGCGTTCGGCGTTCCCCGACGTCCCGTCGGCGAAGCCTTCGGCGGATGGCTCGGGCGCCGGCGGCGGGGTGGCCTCGGGGTAGTAGCGGTCGAGGAACGCCTCGAGCAGCTCGTACCCGGCGAAGTCCCCGCCCTCCCCGTAGGAGTTGTAGGCGACGAAGATGCCGACGTTCCGCTCCGGCAGCATGGCGGCCAGCGCGTGGAACCTGAGGAGGTTGCCCCCGTGCTCCAGCACCCGCTCGCCGTTGGTGGTCCCCTCCATGAAGCCGTAGGCCATCCCGTCCATGCGAGGGTGGGCTGTGAACTGACGCTCGTGCATCTCTCTAGCGGTGGCCTCCCGGAGGATGCGGGCGTCGCCGTAGCGGCCGTCCTGGAGGTGGGAGATCATGAACCTCGCCATGTCCGTGGCGGTGGTGCTCGCGCTCCCGGCGGGCGTCTCGTCGATGTACTCGAAGGGCCCCGCGACGGGCTCCGGGCCCTGGGGACGCTCGTAGCCCGTTGCGACCCTCTCCCGCAACCCGCCCGCCGGCGGCTGATCGAAGGTCGTGCTGTCCATGCCAAGGGGCCTCGTGACGTTCTCCTCGACGTAGCGCGCGAAGGGAACACCCGAGACCTCTTCCACGACGTGGCCGGCCAGGGACATGCCGTAGTTCGAGTAGGCCATCGCCTCGCCGGGCGGCCTGACGCGCGCGGGCGTCTTGCCCGCCAGGTACTCCCCGAGAGGCTCCACGCCCGAGGCGCCGCGTGCGCCCGTTCCCGTGAAGTCCTCCTCGAAGCCGGCGGTGTGGGTGAGGAGGTGGCGCAGGGTCACGGGCCGGCCCGGGTATGTATCGGGGATCTCGACGTCGTCGAGGTAGGCGTTCACGTCCTCGTCGAGATCGAGCTTGCCCCTCTCCACGAGCTGCATGACGGCGGTAGCGGTGAAGAGTTTGCTGGTGGAGGCTATCCTGAACAGCGTCTCGTCGGCGACGACGGGCTTCTCCGCCTCCACGTCGGCCTGGCCGTAGCCCTTGGCGAAGAGGATCTCACCGCCCCTCACGACGGAGACCGTAGCACCCGGGATCTCGTAGCCTTCGAGCTGCTGCTTCACGACGCCGTCCACGAACGCCTCGACCTCCCGCCCGTCTGTCGGTCCCCGGACCTCGCGCGGGTTCTCCGGTGCCCCTACGGTCCGGCTCGACGGCGCCTGGGCCAGCCCGGGGGAGCTCGTGATCGCGATGGTCGACAGGGCGATCACGACCAGCAGCGCCAGGCGCGCGCGGACCACCCCCGGAAAGGTCCTGGACGGGCAGACGGCGTACCTGTTGACGGGTGGCATGGAGCGACCTCCTAATCGTCTGGTTCGTTGTCGGACATAAGCGTAGGTCCGGGAGCGTTCGCGGCCAATGAAGCGGCCGGGAGACTTGGGCTTAGGGATAACCCTACCTGCGCACCGGGCTACCCCGTCCCGCGACACCCCCGCGCGGATAGGTGAACGCGGGCGAAACGGCGGGTTGCTCTGGGGTAGACTTGTACCAACGGTCATTAGAAGAGCTACGGGAGGCTGCGTGGACCCTAACAGAGACCGCTTCGACTTCGGCGAGGTTGGAAGGCTTCCCGCCCCGGGGGATAACGTCGCCATAGCGACCCGCCGCCTGGAGGCGGGGCTACGCTTCTCCTACGAGGGCTCGGAATTCGTGGTGCCGCACACCGTCCTCGAGGGCCACCGCTTCGCCGTGGAGCCCATCCGCGAGGGAGAGGACCTCCTCTCGTGGGGGCTGCCTTTCGGGCGGGCCCTGGGGGATATATCGCCCGGGGATTACGCGTGCAACGAGAAGATCCTACGCGTCCTTCGCGAACGCTTCGATGCTCCCGGACGAGGCGGGGTCGAAGACCCCGAGGGGACCTCGGACCAGGGCGGGGGAAGGGTGCCAGGGGGCTACCGCAAGGCCGGCCTCGACCTGCCGGAGAAGCCCAATTTCCGCGACGCCGAGCTCGAGCCCTACGTCCTAGACGGGGAGGATCTCCGACCGGGCGAACAGGTGACACTGTACGACGAGCCCCGCACCTTTTCGGGCTACCGGCGCGGCGGGGGGCGCGGCGTCGGGACGCGCAACTACGTCGTCGTGCTCGGCGTGAACTCGCGGCTCACGGGCTTCGTGCGGGCGCTGGAGTGGGAGATGAACGGCGTCTCGAATGCCTACGAGAACGTCGACGGCATCGTCTGCGTCGCCCACACCGAGGGCGGCGAGGGCCGGACGCCGAACAACCTCGACCTCCTGCTGCGCACCCTGTGCGGCTTCATGGTCAACCCGAACGTCGGCGCGGTGCTGGCCATCGACGGCGGCGACGAGGGGGCGGTCGCGAACGGCGCGCTTCGCCGCTACGCCGAGGATCATGGATACCCACTCGACGACGTGCCGCACGAGTTCATGAGCCTCGAAGGGAGCTTCAGGGCCGACCTCGAGCGGGCCAAGGCACACGTGATGGGGTGGATGGATGACGTCGACGCCGTCCGGCGCGCGCAGGAGCCGCTCTCGGGGCTCAAGATAGGGCTCCAGTGCGGCGGGTCCGACGCGTTCTCCGGTGTCTCCGCCAACCCGCTCGTCGGGTGGGTCTCCAGGGAGGTCGTGCGCAACGGCGGGGCGGCGAACCTCGCGGAGACGGACGAGCTCATAGGGGCCGAGCGCTACGTCCTGAAGAACGTGAAGGACGCGGAGACGGCGCGGCGCTTTCTCTCCACGGTCGAGCGGTTCAAGGAGCGGGTAGGCTGGCACGGGCACACGGCCGAGGACAACCCCTCCGGTGGGAACAACTTTCGCGGGCTCTACAACATCTCCATAAAATCCATCGGGGCCGCGAGGAAGAAGGACCCCGAGGTACGGATAGACCGGGTCATCGAGTACGCGGAGCCCATGCGCGGGGGCGGCTTCTACTTCATGGACAGCCCGGGCAACGACCTCGAGAGCGTCGCAGGTCAGGTGGCCTCCGGCGCTAACATGATCTTCTTCACCACCGGCAACGGCTCCATCACCAACTTCCCCTTCGTCCCGACCATAAAGGTCGTCACCACCACCGGCCGCTACGACCTGCTCTCCAAGGACATGGACGTAAACGCCGGCGCCTACCTCGACGGCGTCCCGATGGACGAGCTCGGGCGGGAGACGTTCGAGCGGACCATCACGGCGGCCTCCGGCGAGAAGACCGTCGGGGAGAGGGCCGGACACGCCCAGGTCTCCATCTGGCGCGACTGGAAGCAGACGGGGCCGGAGAGGTTGGTGGAGCTGGAGAACTCCCCCGAGCCCGACGGCCTGCCGCTGCCCGTGAGGGATGACGCTCCGGACGTCGAGTTCGCTTTCGAGGCGATAAAGACGGATCGCGGGCCGGTGACGGACCAGGTCGGGCTCGTGATGCCGACGAGTCTGTGCTCCGGCCAGATCGCCCGCCGCATAGCCAATCGCCTGAACGACCGCGATGCCACGCAGGATAAGATCACCCGCTTCGTCGCCCTCCCTCACACCGAGGGCTGCGGCGTCTCGGCCGGCTCCGCCGAAGCCATCTACTCCCGCACCGTGCTCGGCTACCTCGCCAACCCCACCGTCAGGCTCGCCCTCCTCCTCGAACACGGCTGCGAGAAGACCCACAACGACTACTTCGAGAACCGCCTCGCCGAACGGGGCCTCGACCGCGACCGCTTCGGCTGGGCCAGCGTCCAACTGGACGGCGGCATAGAGAGCGTGGTCGAGAAGGTCGAGACCTGGTTCTCGGAGAACCTGGAGGCTTCAGAAGACCTGGAGCACGAGACGTCAGGCCCCGGGCACTTACGGCTCGGGCTCCACGCCGCAGGCCCCCTGCCGGACGAGGCGGCGCGCAGCCTCGCCGAGACGACGCTCGCCGTCGTCGGCTCGGGCGGCACGGTCGTCGTACCCCGGACGGCCGCGGTGCTCGGTTCAGAGATCTACCTGGACGCCGTTCTCGGGGATCAGCCCGTATGGAGCACCCTGTCGTACGGGCAGGCTTTCGAGGAAGCTGGTTTTCACGTAATGGAGGCGCCGACGGACCACTGGATCGAGACGGCCACGGGCCTCGGGGCGACGGGCGTGGAGCTCATGCTAGCGCACGTCGCGGGCCGGCCCCTGCAGGCGCACCGTATGATCCCACTCCTCCAGGTCTCCTCCGACCCCGAGACCATCCGCCGCCACGCCGACGACCTCGACGCGCTCCTGGATGGAGCCCCGGACACCTGGACGCGGAAGACGCTCGAAACCGTAGCTGCGGTCGCCTCCCGCGAGTACACGCCGAAGCTCTTCGCGGCCAACAACACGGACTTCCAGTTCACCCGCGGGCTTCTCGGCGTCTCGATGTAGGGGCCGCCGGCCAGTGTTCGACCTCGTCGCACGGGGGCGCGCTTCGCGCGGCGGATTTCGACCACGCTCGGGGTATCGAGCGATGCGCGTCAACCGATGCCGGCGGAGACTCCGGCCAGCCGATAACAATCTCGAACGCGGTAGTGGGAGAGACCGCGTTCGATTCCCGAAGAAGCCCTCCCCCCGACTCCGGCGAACAGCCCTCGAACTCGCGAGACCGCGGAGCTACCGGCGGTCCGGCGAACGGCGTAAAATGTCGCCACTATGACACGCCCCTGGGCCGCTACGGTGATGATGTCCGCCTTCGGGCGTCTGGTCGCCATCACGGGGGCGGCGCTGACCACCGGCGCCGTCGTGGCCCACGTGGCCGGGTGGGCGACATCGGCCATCCGCTACGCCCCGGATTGGAACGTCGGGGTGCTCCCCCTGGTG
>CADCUW010000072.1 GCA_902805985.1 uncultured Rubrobacteraceae bacterium | reverse complement strand
CACCTCCTGGCCGATCCACGCCTCGGGTATCGGGCCGCCTTGCGGGGCGGCCGGCCTCTCCCTGTCCATCATGGTCCACTCCTCCGATCGCCTTCGCCTACGGGTCAGGATACCCTCGCTGACCCGGCGCCGGGCGTACTTCCTAGAACCTCCTCAGGGCGAAGTTCGTAGAATGAGCCTTCTAGAGACTGTCTGGAAAATACCCGAAGGCTTCTCGACGACGGAACTTTGGCAGCAAGAAGTGGCCAAATCCGGGGTCCTTTGTCCCCTCTTGGTGGCCCTCGGAGCCTCGGTTCGGGCTCTATTCCGATTTTCCAGACAGTCTCGGAGCTCGACTTTAGCCATTCACGCCGCATAGCAAACCGCCTCGGTTAGGCGTTCCACGAAGGCCCTTGGGACTTTTACCGTGTCGCCGTGTGCGAGCGACCCGTAAAAAGTCGCCCCTTGTTGTGTCCACAGCTCCTTTCGCACCAACGCGAGCGCATCGGCGAAGGTGGGGTGCCCCTTGCGGTACCAGGCTGCCTGACGTCGCAAGGTTCCTGCCGCCCGTCTCATCTGGTGGTCTGCGCACAAGGTGACCAGCGAGAACAACCCCAACAGCGCCGGCGTGGTGCGCCGTATCGCTAGCTCCGACCACTGCCTCTGTGTCTCGAATCCGAGATGTCTGCGCGACTCCTGGAAGGTCACCTCTAGCTGCCAGCGCATCGCGAACCAACGGACTATCTGCTCAGGATCGGCATCGAGGTTGAGGCACAGTAGGGCCTGGGGTTCGAACCCTCCTTCCGGATCGCGAATCAGGACCCAGCGCAAGGGTACGGCGAACAAGCCCGTGGAATACCACACCGCTGTCTGCGAAGCGAGCTCGACCGTGCGCTCCTCGCTGCCGTACCAGTGGGCGATCTCGGTTGGCTCCCAAGCAGTGTTAGGGTCTTCGGCCACCACAGAAAGGTTGGGCAGCCGCTCGCCTTTGAGGCGAGGCCTCCCTATCTGGCCCGGGCGTCGTGGAGGAGCCGGTTCGTAGAGGGCGGCATCCAGCCTGAGGCGGGTGACGAAGGTGATCGGGTCGGAGAGCTTGCGGCAACGATCGAGCAGCTTCAAGGAAGCGTAAGCGCCATCGGCTACGGCCACGATCTCACGCTCCGGATACCAGCGCCTTAGCACCAGGAGCATCTGCCAGGCCCATTCGGTTATCTTCTTGTGGCGCTTGCCCCGCTGGGCGGCATAGCGCTCGGAGGGAGCCAAAACGCTAAGGAAGGGCAAAGCCCATACCCTAGACGCCCAGGGGACCTCCACCAAAAGCATCGCGCATACCCACCGCAACCCGCTGCTCTTGACGAAAGTTTCGTGGGTGGAACGGACCGGATCTCGGTAGACGCCCCTGGCCGAGATCCTCTTCCCGTAGCGTCGCTCCAGCGTCTCGTCGATGCCCACCACCAGGGGAGATCCTTCGGGCACGAACGCCTCCACCAGCAATCCCAACAGCACGCGACTCACCTTCAGGCCCGACCAGCTGGCGCGGCTAAGCACCCGGTGGTAGCGGTGGAAGCGCTTCTCCCGGTCCAAGCCCGTCGCGCGCAGGGCGGAGCTTACGGTCCTTGCGCCTGGAGCGAGGATCGCGCCAACCAGGAGCACCTGAGCGTGCTGCCAGACGCGCTTGGAGAACAGTGGCACGAACGGGAGCAAAACCCGTATCATCTGGGTGGGTAGGGTGCGCATCGCTCACCTCT
>CADCUW010000071.1 GCA_902805985.1 uncultured Rubrobacteraceae bacterium | reverse complement strand
TCTACCCTCCATCACGCGCTTTCCGGTGGCTCTTCCGTCTAACCTCCCCGGAACCAGCCCTTGACCGCCGACACTATGCTACCAAAACTGGTAACTCCTGCACCTTTACTCTTTGGTCCAGGGTCACCGTTACGAGCCGCGAAGTATAGCAGACCTACAGACGTGGAGTACTGAGGCTTCTGTACAGGTTTAATCTCGCCCTTGACCCGCCGGGGCGCGACGGTCTGGACGCGCATGCCGAGGATGTCCTCGGCGAGCTCGGGCATGCCGCTGAGCAGGGAGCCTCCCCCGGTAAGCGCGACGCCGCCGGGAAGGAGGTCGCGCATGCCGGCCGCATCCAGGGTATCGCGGACGTACTCTAGGACCTCGCGGGCGCGGTACTCGAGGATCTGGGCGGCGAAGTTCGCGTTGTAGTGGCGGTCGTCGATCTTGACGGCGGCGACGGAGTCGACCGTCGTGGAGAGCACCGTCCCGTAGCGGAGCTTGAGAAGCTCTGCGGTGCGCTCAGGCACCTTGAGACCGTAGGCGACGTCCGAGGTGAAGCTCTCGCCCCCGAGAGGGATGACCGCCGTGTGGGTCAGGGCGCCGCGGGAGAAGGTGGCGACGTCGGTCGTGCCGCCGCCTATGTCTACCAGCGCGACGCCGGCCTCGCGGTCGGCGTCGTGCAGGCAGGCCTCCGCGGAGGCTAGGGGTTCGAGGACGACGCGCGAGACCTTGACGCCGCAGTCCTCCACGGCGTGCAGCAGGTTCTGGATGCTTGAGACCGCCCCGCTTACGACGTGCGCCCGCATCGTCACCTTGCGGGCTGCGAGGCCCAGCGGGTTCTTGACGCCCTCCGAGCCGTCGAGGACGTAGCCGCGGGGTACGACGTGGATGACCCTCTCGTCCTCGTGCAGGTCGAGCTGCCGGGCCTCCTGGTCGAGCTTCTTCAAGAAGCGTTCGTTCACGGTAAGGTTTCGGCTGCGGTTGAGGAGGGTCACCTCCGTGTTGAAGGAGGAGATGTGGCTGCCGGCGATGCCGACGCTCACCTGCCCGCCGCGCACGCCGCAGGCATCCATCGCCTCGGCGACCGACTCCGCCGCGGCCTGACGGTCCACCACCACACCCCGCTTGAGCCCGTAGCTCGGCGCCTCCCCGATAGAGAGCACCTCGGCCCACCCGCGCCGCGCGTCCACGCGGCCGGCGACGGCCACGATCTTGGTGGTGCCGACGTCGATGCCGTATACGAGTGAGGGTGCCATCTACAGGCTCCCCGTCCCATCGCCCACGTCGGCGTCGACCGTCGCCACCACCCGGCCGGGGGAGCGCAGGTCAAAGACGACGGATTCCCGCCAACGGCCCATCACTTCCCCGAGGGCCCGAACCTGCGCCCCGGAGACCTCATCCGTAAAGACGACCCGGCGGCCCTCGACGGTAGCGGCGATTCCCCCAGGACCGGCGGCGTCCACCGACTCCATCAGCAGGCCGCCCTCTTTCAAGACCCTCCCGACCCTCAAGACGTCTCCTACCTGATCCTCGTCCAACTCCAACCTCTCAAGACCCGCTCCCCCGAGCCCCGAAAGTTCCCCGCCGTCAAGCGCGAGGGTCCTGCGCTCTCCCTCGACCTCGACGTCGAGCACCGGCCGCCGCTCCTCAACCTCAACCGTAACTATACCGGACTCGGAATCTTCGAGCACCTCCGCACCCTGAACCCAAGGGTTAGCCTCCACCCTGCGCTCCAGCTTCTCCTCGTTGAG
>CADCUW010000070.1 GCA_902805985.1 uncultured Rubrobacteraceae bacterium | reverse complement strand
CTATGGCCTCCCGGCCGTTCTCGGCCTCCCCGACCACCACCATGCCCGCGTCGGCCGAGAGCATCTCCGAGAACCCCTGGCGCACCATCACGTGGTCGTCGGCCAGGATCACCCTTATGGGCCGGCCCTCTATCTGCTCTTCTCCCTCAAGAGGGGCAGGCGCACCTCTGCCCTGGCCCCGCCCCCCGGGTCAGGCCCGAGCGTGAAGGTGCCGCCTAGGAGCGAGGCGCGCTCCTCCATCGACCGGAGGCCGATGCCCTCCCGGGCCGTCTCTTCCGTGTCAAAGCCGCTCCCGTGGTCCCTGACCACGGCCGTGACCTGCCTCGGGGTGATCCCGACCTCGACCGTTATCCGGGCGCTCCCCGAGTGGGCGACGGCGTTGCGCACCCCCTCCCTCAAGACCATGTAGAGCTGGTCGCGGATGTAGTCGGGGAGGTGCTTCTCCTCGCCCCCGAACGAGACCTCCCACTCGACGACGCCTGGGACGCTGATCCTCATCAGGTTCTGGAGCGCGATCCTCAGCCCGTCGGAGGTCTCCATTAGCCGCAGCTCGCGCGAGAACTCGCCCATCAAGTCGAGCGCGTCCTGGGCCGAACGCCGGGCGAGCTCGAACTTCTCGCGGGCCTTGTCCGCGCCGGTGTCTTTGAAAGCTTCGTACAGGTCCAGGCTCTGGGTGACGACCGTCATGTTGTGGGCCAACCTGTCGTGCAGCTCGCGGGAGAAGCGGCGCCGCTCCTCGAACTGGGTCTCTTTCACCTTGGTGAGCAGGTAGTCCACGTAGGAGGCCATCACCATCCTGGAGACCCGGTCCATCACTATCTCCTGTACGGCGAGTGAGATCCCCGCGACCTTCGCGGGCGACGTCCCTGGCAGGAGGTTCCTGACGACCACCCCGACGGCCGCCTTGCACAGCGCCACCCCGGCCCGGAACGACTCGTCCGGGTGCGGGTTGAACGGCTCTTCGGAAGCCTCTATGTTGCGGTAGATCTCCTCCTCGACCGCCAGCAGGGACCGTTCCTCGCCCCCAAGGACCTTCGCGGCGCGCCCGATCACGTCCCCGACGACGAGGAGGCTGCCGGCCTCGACCAGCGTCTGCTCGTAGTCCTCGAAGATCTCCTCGAAACGCTCCTCGAGTACGCGCGTCGCCGCCGGGTACCTGACCCGCTGTGCCGTGGCTCCCAATGGTCCGCCCCGCCAATCTCTCGTCCTGCAACTGCGCCTATCTGACCATTATGCTCCCTGGAGGGTGCGAACAATCTTCCGCCCACCCCGCGCGGGACTTTACGATGCGTTAACCTGCGTCACGTCAGGGCTTTTGGCCCCGCCCACGACGGGCCGTCGCCCGGCCTGCACCTTCCGGTCCGAAAATCTACATCTTTCGATGCATCTTCGGCAAAAAACGCCGGAAACGGTTTTGAGATCCCCGCCATATGGATACGTTTAACGTAACGACCCGGCGTCCGCTCCTCCTTCCCTGTTTCTCACCCCTGGGCGCCGGCCTCTCGTGCGAGGGGCTCGATTTCGGGGGACCGGCGTGGTTCGCGCCGGCCGGGACGGAGGGGACGCCTGGGGATCGTGGAGTAGTAGAGACGAACGAAGGAGAGTTACGTGGCGGATTACGAGCAGCGCAGCGACGGGTTTACGGCTGTTGAGGACCAGTACGCCGGCTACACCGTCTACGACAACGCAGGATCCAAGATCGGCAAGGTAGACGACCTGTTCCTCGACGAGAACGAC
>CADCUW010000069.1 GCA_902805985.1 uncultured Rubrobacteraceae bacterium | reverse complement strand
TCGCCTTCGAATCCGGGGCGGACGCGATCGTCACCTGGAACACGAGGCACCTCGGACCGGCACGCTCCCTGGGCTTCGAGGTGTCGACCCCGCCTGAGTTCCAACGAAGCCTGGGGTAGGGAACTTCGGAGAACCCCCTACAGGCGAAGTTCCGAGAACGCCCCTTCCGCGCACTTAGCTGAATAGACGCATGCTCTCGTCGAGGTGTCACTCGGGGTAACCTAACCTGCGAGGCTGGGCCGGCGTACTAGGGGGAGGGCGGTGCATGGAGGAGCAAGCGGTCCCGAGGGCGTGCGTAGGATGCGGGGCGATGGTGCCGGATCTCGAGGGTCCCACCCACCGCTACATCGGGGCCTCGCCGGGGTGCTGGGCGGCCTACGGGAGGCTCTCGGAGAGGGAGGCCTCGGACTTCCGCTTCATGCGCCACCACCAGCTCACCGTGGACGCCTACTGCGCCCAGCATCCCGGCACGCCCTCCCCGCAGGCCGTCCGCTCGGTGGCCGTGCACCTGGTCGCGCTACACCTCCAGCTGGAGCGCGAGACGCCCACCGAAGGGCTCTACGCCTCCCGCCAGAGGGTGGCCTCGCTCGGCAAGGAGGGAAAGCTGGACCTTACGTGGCTGGAGCCGCCCGCCTCGATGGGCGCCGTCACCGTGCTCCGGGCGCTGGAGGCCGTCGATCCGGCCGAGTACGGGGAGGTCGCGCGCCTGTGGGCCGAGAGCGTGTGGGGGGCGTGGTCCGCCCACCACGAGACCGTGCGCCTGTGGGCGGCCCGCTAAGGGCGGATCGTGGCCAAGGGGCACCAGGAGTCCGTACTTCTTAGAACCCCCTCGGCCCGAAGTTCGCGGGACACGCCTTCCACGCCACTGGGTCAGCAGAGTACTCACCGATTCCGGGTCCGAGGGTACCTTATACTGCCCCTTTCACGACCTTTAGGAGGTAGTTCGGGTGGAGGGCTTCGGGAACAAGATCGAGTACTTCGAGCGGATGCTGGCGGACAACCCGGAGAACCCTACCGGATTGCTTGCGCTCGCCAACGAATACAGGAACGCCGGCAGGCCCGACGACGAGGCGGTGGCGCTCGAACGCTACCTCTCCGCCAACCCCGACGACGAAGGGAACGCGTACCTCAGGCTCGGGGACGTGCTCGCCGGGCTGGGCCGCGAGGACGACGCTAGGGAGGCATACGGAAAGGGCATCCCGCAGGCCGAGAAGTACGGCCACAGCGGCATGGCCGAGGACCTGAGGCTGGCGATCGCGCGGCTCGGCGGGCGAGGCGTCCAGGCCTAGGCGCCCAGAAGCTCGATCTTCCCCGCGCCGTCTCCGTTGAGGCGGGCGCGGAAAGTGAACCGGGGTGCGTGTTGCCTTCCAGAACGCTCACGCTCGTGGGCCTCCACGTACCTCTTCAATACCGCCGCCTCGTCCTCGTCGCGCCCGGCCTTCTTGTACTCGTTGGCGAGGGCCAACAGGCCGGTCGGGTTCTGCGGGTTGTCTGCGAGCATCCGCTCGAAGTAGTCGATCCTGTTCTGCGCGTTCTCCACGGGAACCCTTTCGTCGAACGTCCCTGCGGCCTCCTAGTATAGAACCGACGCCGCCAGGAGAAGAGAGTACGGGCTCGGGCGGTCGAGCCCGGAGAGGCGGCCTAGTGGCACCGGTCCGTGCCAGAGTCGGTAAAGGATTGGTTCGCTATCGGGACGAACTTCCAAGCGTAGGAGTCTGCCCGGAGGTTGAGCCTGAGGACGCCCGGCGTGGCAACCTCCACGACCTGCAGGTTCGGGGTCTGGTTTTCGTGGATCTCGGTGCCGCCATCGGCCCCGCCGGTCCCGACGACGAACTGACGGATACCGTCGGCCGAACGCTCCCCGCCCGGGGTCATCGGGGCGTGGCGCTCGTAGCGGTGGGCGTGCCCGCTGAGTATGACGTCGGCGTCCCGGTCGTGGAGCATGCTCCAGAAGGGCCTTACCTGCTGGGATGGGGTATTCGTGCCCGTGGCCTGGAGCGGGTGGTGGAAGTAGGCGAGGGTGCACCTGGAGGGGTTGTTTCTAAGGTCTCTCCTGAGCCAGCGTCCCTGGGGCGACTCGTCGTCGCACCCTCCTACCTGGCCGCAGTTGCTGTTGAGGACCACGACGTGCCACTTACCGCGATCGTAGCTGTAGTAGCCCCGGCCGGGCCCGCCCGCCCCCGCCCCTAAGTAGTCGTAGTAGGGCCGCGCATCCGGGGTGTGATACTCGTGGTTGCCGACGGAGGGCTTGGTGCGCTTCTTGTACTTGCCCCAGGTGGGGTCGTAACAGTTCCTAAACTCGTTGATGTCGCCCTGCCCCTGCACGTTGTCGCCGAGGGTGTAGACGGTCCCGGAGATCTTGCCCAGCAGGTTCGCGGTGGCGCTGCTGTCTCTCTCCTCTGAGCAGCCGGCTATGTCCCCCGCGCCGACCAGCGTTGCCGACGCCGTCTGCCCGGAGCCCGGCGCCGCCGTCAGCACGGCGGCGAAGCACGCCAGCAACACCCCTGAGGTCATCGAAGCGAACAGGAGCGCCCTTTTTCTCATCCCCACCACCGTTCTTGGAAGTAATGGGAAGAGGGAGCAAGCGGCATTTCCCGTCCCTAGCGTGGCAACGGACGCATCATACAACCCCGCTACGAACCTTGCACGTCCCCGAGAGCACGCCCGCTGGGACAGTCCCCGGACGGCCACCGGCGCCCGCGAGAACGAGAAGGGGCACGCCAGGGCTGGCGCGTCCCTTCATGGGCCTACCCGGGGATCAGGCGGCGACCCGGCCATACTCGCTGGTGGCGAGCATGCGCTCGGCCTCGCGCTGGATCTGACGCACCCGCTCGCGGGAGATGTCGAGCTCGTCGGAGAGCTGGGCCAGGGTCGCAACGCCCTCGTCGCCGAGACCGTAGCGCCGGATCAGGACGTGCTGGTGCCGCTCCGGCAGCCGCGCGATGGCCTCCTCCAGACCCGCGCTCTCGATCTCGCCTATGACCTCACCGGCCGTATCCGAGGTACGCTCGTCGGGAACGAGCTCCCCGATCTCCGAGCCGTCCGCCTCGGAGCCGACGGGCTGGTTGAGGCTCGTGGCGTCCCACAGCGAACTCTTCAGGTCGCGTACCTGGTCCACGGGCCACTCGAGCCGCCCGGCCACCTCCTCGTCGGTGGGCTCCCGCTCGAACTCGGCGGAGAGCTCGTTGTAGGTCCGGGCCATCTTGCGGACCTTGTCGCCCCGGTGCACCGGCACCCTGATGGTGCGGCCCTTGTCCGCGACGGCGCGCTGCACGGCCTGCCTTATCCACCACGTCGCGTACGTCGAGAACCTCCAGCCGCGCTCCGGGTCGAACTTCTCGACGGCCTTCATCAGGCCGATGTTGCCCTCCTGGATCAGATCCTCGAAGGGTAGCCCCTGGCTGCGGTACTTCTTGGCGATGCTGACCACGAGCCTCAAGTTCTTCTCGATCAACCTCTGCCGGGCCCGGCGGTCGCCGGCCTGGGCCCCCCGCGCCAGTTCCATCTCCTCCGCCCGCGAGAGCAACTTGCCCTTGTCGATGCGCGAAAAGTAACTCGGTAACAACTCCGGCGTCTCCGCGGGCCGCTCCGACACGGTACTCATACGGGCCTCTTCCGTCATCTCATATCCCCCAAAGTCTTTGTTCGCCATCGGTTGTAAATATACCTCATTACTATATAATTTTCAAGTGAACGCTATCTCATTTTGAACACAACCAGGAGTGGTAAAGGTGGGCAAGAGGAGTTACGACCAGCATTGCACGGTGGCGAGGGCGCTCGACGTCGTGGGGGAGCGTTGGACGCTGCTCTTGGTGCGCGAGTTGTTGACGGGTCCGAAGCGGTTCAAGGACCTGTTGGCGGGGCTGCCGGGGATCGGCACGAACCTGCTCGCCGCGCGGCTAAGGGCGCTGGAGGAGAACGGGATCTTACTCCGCGGCACGTTGCCGCCGCCGGCGGGGACCGGCGTCTACGAGTTGACGGGCCTCGGGCGGTCGCTGGAGCCCGTGATCCTGGGGCTGTCGAGGTGGGGGTCGAGGCTCGTGGAGGAAGAACCGCGGGAGAGAGACGAGCGCCGTCCGGCGTGGGTGGCGATGGCGTTGCGGTCGCTCTTCGAGCCGGAGGCGGATAGTCCGCCGGAGGTATACGAGTTCCGCATCGACGGCGAGGCCTTTCACCTGCGGGTTGAGGGGTGCAAGGTCGAGACTAGGCAGGGGGCCGCCGAGGTCCCCGACGTCGTGGTCTCCGGCGGCGCGGGCGCCTTCCTGTCCCTGAGCGCCGGGCGGATGGCACCCGAGGAGGCGCTTGGGTCGGGGGGGATCCGGATCGAGGGCGAGCGGGACGGCGAGGCCGCTGCCCGGTGCCTGAAGATGCTCGGCTCCGCGATCCCTACGGCCTGAGATCCCTGCTAGATTGCCCGGTCCGATCGCTCGCCGGGACCGCGCGGCGAACGGCCCCGGCGAGCGGCCCCGGCGAGCGTCGAGCTACTGGTCTCCGGGCTTACGAGGCCTTCCTCGACCGGGTCTCAGACAGGGCGCCGAGGGACGTGAAGACCAGCCCGGCGACGTTCAGGACGTGGCGGGCGGCGTGCAGGCGCGTCACCCGTGCCCGACGCGCTCCCGAGGGCGTACACGAGCCGGTCGAACGGCAGGTGCCTGATGGTCCCGTCCCCGGTCTCCACCTCAACCTCCCCGCCCTCCGCGTCGATCTCCGTGGCCCTGCCGCCCACCACGCGCACACCCGTGCCTCGGAAGAGCTCCTCAAGCGGCCACCGCTTCACGGAGGCGTCCCCGGCGGCGACCTGGTGCATGCGGGTGCGCTCTACCCACACGAGAGCTGGGTCGACGAGGGTGACCTCTACCCGGCCGCGCTTGGACCCGCGGGAGGCGCGCCTGGCGGCGAAGAGCCCCGCGTATCCGCCGCCCAGGATGACTACCCGCTTGGGACGGTCCGGGCCATCGCCCCGATCTCCCGGACCGTCCCCCGGCGCTCCGGCGCCCGTCCTTCCCACTATGACTTCCTCATGCCCCATCTCGTCTTCCTTTCCTCGCCTTGTCCTACACGTCCTGGCCGCGCACCAGCAGACCTTCCACCGCGCCACGCATCGCCGTCGTGAACACGCGCCTTGCCTCCGCCTCGTCGGGCAGGTGCCCCGTGATGCGCAGGCTCACCACGCCGTGCGCCGTCGACCACAGCGATAGCGCCGCCTCGCGCGGCTCCTCCTCGACCTCCCGGGCGAACAGGCCGGCCCGCGCGCACCCGCGCACCGCCTCCGTGAGCGCGTCGAAGGTCCCCCAGGTTTTGGCGAGCGTCTCTTCTGAGGGCCTGAACCCCGGGATAGCGTCGAAGAACATCACCCGGTAGTAGTTGGGGTTCGCCAAAGCGTTCTCGAAGTAGGCCTCCGCCCTCTCGTAGAGGCGGCGCAAGGGGTCCTCCGAACGCGGCCCGGCCCCGTGCGCCCCCGTCAGCCTCTCGAAGCCCTCCAGAAAGAGCTCGTTCGCCAGGCCGTCCTTGCCCCCGAACATCGTGTAGAGGACCTGGGTGGAGGCGTTCACCTCCCGGGCAACGCGCCGCATCGAGAGCGCCTGCGGCCCCTCCTCGGCCAACAGACGTCCCGCGGCGTCCAGGATCCCGAGCCTGAGCGCCTCCCTGCTCTCCTCCCGCTCCCGCCGGTAGTCGGTCACCACTGGTTTTAGAACGTCGTTTTTATGTATAACGCTGTTATTATCCATAGCGCGACTATAGACCCTGAGATGAGGAGCGTCAACCGGGCGGGTGGCGGAGGCCGCCGACACCATCTCCAAAACCCGGTATTCTAGGGGCATGTTTTATGTCTCGATCTTGTATCGACCGTCTCGGTTTGCGGGGGCGGTGATCCTGCATGGGTAGCGCGGACGAGAACCGGCGCTTCGACACCCACGCCGTACACGCCGGCGAACGTCGCGGTCGCCCCGACGGCAACGGCCGTGGGGACTTCTATCCGGTCTCGACGCCCATATACGCCTCGACGACCTTCTCCCACCCGGACATCCAGACCACCGACAGGGTCCTTGGCGGCGAGGAAGAGGGCTACAGCTACGCCCGCTACGACAACCCGACCGTGCGCGCCTTCGAGGACGCGGTCGGCTCGCTGGAAGGTTTGCGGGGAGAGGCGCGCGCCTTCGCCTTCGGGTCGGGGATGGCCGCGACGCACGCGGCGCTCGCGGCGGCGGAGCTTACGGGCGGGGCGACCGCTCTGGCCGCCGAGCAGCTCTACGGCTCGACGGCGACCTTGCTCGTGCAGGTCTTCGGCGCCAACGGCGTGGAGACCAGGTTCGTTGACGCGTACGACCTCGGCCTCGTCGAGAAGAAGGTCGCGGAGCTGAGGCCCCGGGCCGTGATGGTGGAGACCATCTCAAACCCTCTGCTGCGGGTCGCGGACATCGAGGGTCTGGCCCGGATCACACGCGCCGCGGGCACCGCCCTGATCGTGGACAACACCTTCGGCACCCCGTACCTGCAGCGACCTCTGGACCTCGGCGCTGACATCGTCGTCCATAGTGCTACGAAGTACCTCTCCGGCCACGGCGACCTGACCGCCGGGGTCGTGGTCGCCGGGCCGCCCTTTGACGCGGCCGTCGAGAGCATCCGCAAGCTCGTGGGCGGCGTGCTCGGCCCCTTCGAGGCCTGGCTCGCCCACAGGGGCCTCAAGACGATCTCCTTGCGGATGGAGCGCCAGTGCGCGAACGCCCGCGAGATAGCGGCACGCCTCTCGGAGCACCCGAAAATCTCGAAGGTCAACCACCCGTCCCTCGAAGATCACCCAGACCGCGAGACGGCCGGTCGCGCCCTCTCCGATACCGGCGGCCTCGTCTCCTTCGAGCTCGCCGTGGACCCCGAAATGGGCAGGGAGGCCGCCTTCCGGTTCCTGAACGCGCTCGACCTCTGCGTAAAAGCCCCGAGCCTCGGCGACGTCTACACCCTAGCCATCCACCCGGCGACCTCGTCCCATCGCGAGCTCTCGCCATCCCGTCGCGAGCGGCTCGGTGTAAAGGAGAACCTGATCCGGCTCTCCGTCGGCATCGAGCACCCGGAAGACATCGCGGCGGACCTCGAGCAGGCGCTGGAGAGGTTCTGAGGCCCCGGGTCTTGGGTTTTGAGGTTAGGACCTTTAGGACCTTCTCCGGCCGGCGGAGAACCGTCGCAGAGTTCGGTAGCTTCCAGCTCCGTCAAGTATGCACCGTCTGCTAAAACCTCCAACCTTGTGCCTTGAGCCTGAGACCTCAAAGCCTCAGTATGAGAGAGTACGTCCCGGGTAAACGAGGCCAGGAGGGCGCACGTGGCGAGGACGCACTACTTCCCGGAAGACCGGGTCCATTACGTCTGGGACAACGAGCAAGAGCCCGTGCTGACGGTGGAGCCCGGGGACACGGTCGTCTACAGGACGCGGGAGGTCTCGGACGGCCAGATCACACCGGACTCGACCGCGGACGACCTCGCCACGCTGGACTGGGAGAAGCTCTACCCGCTCGCCGGCCCCGTCGCGATGCGGGGCGCCGAGCCGGGCGACGTGCTGGCCGTGGAGGTTCTGGACATGCACACGGAGGGCTGGGGCTGGTCGGCCGTGCTCCCCGGGACCGGGCTCTTGCCGGAGGACTTCTCGGACGCCTACCTGAAGGTCTTTGATCTCACGAACGGGGACTACACCTTCTTCAAGGACGACATCGTCGTTCCGATAGAGCCCTTCTTCGGCACGATGGGCGTCTCCCCCACCGGCCCCGAGAAGCCGGTAATTATGCCGCCTGGGCCCTTCGGCGGCAACATGGACACCCGCCACATCACGAAGGGCTCGGTCCTCTATCTGCCCGTCCAGCACGCGGAGGCGCTCTTCTCCTGCGGCGACGCCCACGCCGCCCAAGGCGACGGCGAGGTCTGCGTCACGGGCATCGAGTGCCCCATGTACGCGGCGTTGCGGTTCGACCTGATCAAGGGCAGGAGCATCCCGGCTCCGCAGTTCCAG
>CADCUW010000068.1 GCA_902805985.1 uncultured Rubrobacteraceae bacterium | reverse complement strand
CCTCAACGGACTTCGGCATCACGAACCTCTACGCCGTCGGCGCGGAGCGCGACCCGGACGAGACGCCGCACCCGCTCGCGCTCACCGCCTGCGGCGAGGCGGCAGATCCTGACCGCGAGAAGGCCCTCAAGAAGGCCGTCATGGAGTACGTCGCCGGACGCTCCCGCAAGCCCTTCGACAACGGCCCCATCTCCCGCATGGCCTCCGTCGCCCCGGGCTCGTACGTGGGGCGCGCCATCCGGGCGGCCACCCCCGCGCACGAGGAGGAGAGGGGTCTGCGCGAGGCTGTGGGCTGGCTCGGCATGGGCGCCCGCGAGATGCGGGATCTCCTCGAAGACCCCGTGTACGCGGTCCGTTCCAGGGTGGACTTTTCGTCCCTGCCCGAGCCTCCGACCGGGGTGGTCGAGGGCTCCGGGGCGGACGGGGTGGTGGGCCGGCTGCGCGAAGGGGGGCTCGACCCTCTGTACGTGGACCTCTCCCCGGCGGGCGGTGAGGTCTGGGTCGTCAGGGCCATCGTGCCGGGCCTGGAGGTCGAGACGGCGAGCTACGGCCGCATCGGGGCCCGCAACCTGCGCCGGATGCTCCTCCGCGACGACGGCGACGACGGCCTCGTCGGCACGCACGCCCCGCCGGACGGCGCCAGGCGCATCCTTCTGGGCGAGGAGCGCCGCGAGGAGTTCGGCCCCGAACCGTGGCTGGACGTGGGGGCGTTGGACCGGCGGGTCGGACCCCTCTACCCGCTCTACCGCGAGCCCTCCCGCCACGTGGCGGCCCTCGTCGCCGACGGTGTACTCTGAGCCCCCGGGTTCCGCCGGACCCGGCCGGGCGGCGACGGGCTCTCGCGTGGCAGGCGGGGGCGACCGGCGCGAGGGAGGAGGGCCCCCGTGGATGAGGAGCGGCGTCACGGTCCGATAGCCGGCATCATGCGCACCCCGGGAGGGGAGAAGTGGCGGGTGCTGGCGGAGAAGGGAGCCCCCACCTTCCTCCTGCTCGACGACGGGGTCGGCCAGGCGCGGCCGGACGAGCAGGGAGCGGCGCTCGGGGCTCTGGCGGGGGACATCTACCGGGGTCTGACCCGCGTGGAGCGCGACGCGTGGCCCGGCGGTGTCGCGTTAGCGCTACAGATGCTCGCGGACCGTTCGTTCTTCCCACCGGCCCCCGCCCCCGCGGGTTCGGGGGACGAGGACGGAGCCTTCCGGGCGCTGGCCGAGGGGCGTTACGTGCGGGCGGTCAACTTCCACGCCACGCCCCGCCGCCTCGCCGCCGGGTTCGAAGGGCAGCTCTCCAGGCTCGCCGAGAGCTTCGCGCCCGTCTCCCACGAGGACCTCGTGGGCCTCCTCGACCGCGGTGCGTGGCCGCACGACAGGCCCGGCATCGTCATCAACTTTTTCGACGGTTTCAGGGACAACTACGAGGTGGCCGCCCCGATCCTCGACAGGCTCGGCCTGACCGGCTGGTTCTTCCTGGTGTCCGGCTGGATCTCCTCCCGCCCCGAGGACCAGCGCGCCTTCGCCGACGCTCACCTGATGAACCTGCCCTACCACGAGGATGAGCTCTCTAGTGGCGACCGCCTGGCCCTCTCGCCGGAGGAGATCGAGGACCTGGCCCGCCGCGGCCACGTCATCGCCTCCCACACCCGGAACCACACCACGGCCTCACCGGCCTTCGACTGCGACCTCTCACCAGGGGCGCTCGCGCGGGAGGTAGCAGGCTCGAAGCGAACCCTGGAAGGCTCCGCGGGCGGACCCGTGCACGCCCTGGCGTGGCGCGAGGGCACGCCGCTCGGCACCGACCGGCGCGCCGACGGGGCGCTCTCGGAGGCGGGCTACGAGCTACTGTTCGCCAACCACGCCGTGCAACGCATACCCGGGCCTCTGGCCGGGCGGAGCTAGGCCCCGGCGGGAGGGGCGGGTTCGGGGAGGGGGAAGAGCCCCAGGAAGCGCTCGAACGCCGCGGGGTCGCCCTCTATCTTCAGGTCCCCCGACTCCAAAGCTTCGGCGAGGGGACGGCCCGCGTAGATCAGGGCGGCCAGGGTGTCCGAGTCGGCCTCGACGATCGCGTCAGGACCGTCGGCGCTTCCGCGGGAGATCTCGAACCGCCCGTCGTCCACCACGGCGCGGAACCGGTCCTCGCCGAACCCTAGCTCGTATGTCGCCCTGAAGCCTTCGGCCGCTTCCTGGTCGAACATCGTGCGCAGGGAGAGAACCAGGGAGTCCACGCCGAGCGCGGCGTCGCGGGGCTTGGACGGGGACCGGGCGCCCCAGCGCCCCAGCCTCACGATTACAGGCTCAAGCTCCTCGCCCCACGGGGTAAGCTCGTAGACGCGAGAGGCCGCCGGGGGCGGGAGCTTTCGCCGCCGCACGATCCCAACACCCTCCAGATCCCGCAACCGTTGGGAGATGACGTTGGGGCTCGCGCCCGGCAGACCGGACCTGAGGTCGGTGAAGCGCTTCGGCCCGAGCAGCAACTCGCGAACCACCAGCAACGCCCACCGCTCCCCGACGAGGTCGAGCGCGTGGGCCGCCGCGCACCCGTCGTCGTACGTGCGCTTCTTCGATTCCCGCATGCCCACCATACCGGAGAGTCTATCACCGTAGATCCTGATGTCTATCTGTTTGATCGTATTTACAAATCTGATAGTTGTATTTTAGGACTACTTTCGTATGCTCCGATCAGAAGATCACGACCCGGGAGACGAGGGAGGACTCGATGAGGAAGGTGACCGCTGGTTTGTTCGTGTCGCTGGACGGTGTGGTGGAGTCGCCGGAGAAGTGGCACTTCCCGTACTTCAACGACGAGATGGGAGAGGCGGTAGGGGCGGCGATGGCCGCCTCCGACGCCATGCTCCTTGGGCGGGTAACTTACGAGGAATTCGCGTCTTACTGGCCCGGGGTGTCTTCCGAGGAGCAGCCGTTTGCGGCCCACATGAACGATACGCCCAAGTACGTAGTTTCGACGACTCTGGAGGAGCCCCTCGGGTGGAGGAACTCTACCCTGATCGGGGGCGATGTTGCGGAGGAGATCGCCAGGTTGAAGCAGCAGCCGGGTGAGAACATCGGGATCACCGGGAGCGCCACGCTCGTTCGATCCCTGCTACAAGACGACCTCATCGACGAGCTAGGGCTCATGGTCCATCCCGTCGTCGTGGGCAGCGGAAAGCGTCTCTTCGAGGAATGGGGAGAGCCGAAGGGGCTTGAGCTCGTGGGTTCGAAGACGTTCGACACGGGCGTCGTCTACCTCACCTACCGGCCGCCAAGCGGATAGGTGACAAAACTACCGCAGGGTAAGAACGCCTCGATCTATGGGGCAGGGATCGGCGCCTTCGACGGGCGCCGGGGAGGGGAGGAGACGGGTGACTGAGCCGCAGACCCTGATGGACGGCATCGCGTTCGGCGAGTCGCCGCGCTGGCACGAGGATCGCCTGTGGTTCTCCGACTGGGGAACGCAGGAGATCGTCGCCGTCGACCTCGATGGCAACAGCGAGGTAATGGTCCGCGCCGCGACGAGCGCCCCGTTTTGCATAGACTGGCTGCCCGACGGCCGCCTAATGGTCGTGTCGGGGCCCGAGGCGCGGCTCCTGAGCTGGGAGCCCGACGGGTCGCTGGTGGACCACGCGGACCTGGGCGGTCTCTCCGGGCACCCCTGGAACGACATCGTCGTGGACGGTTGGGGCAACGCCTACGTCGGCAACATCGGCTTCGACTTCCCGGCCGGCGAGTTCGCGCCCGGGTCCCTCGCGCTGGTCACCCCGGACGGGGAGGCCCGGCAGGTGGCCGATGGCCTCGCGTTCCCCAACGGCGTCGCCGTGACGCCCGACAACTCGACGCTGATCCTCGCCGAGTCCTACGGCGGCAGGCTCACCGCTTTCGATATCCGGGCCGGCGGCGGCCTGTCGAACCGGCGGGTGTGGGCCGACCTCGACGGCGGCGTCCCCGACGGCATCTGCCTCGACGCGGAAGGCGCGGTCTGGTACGCGGACGTCCCGAACGAGCGCTGCGTGCGCGTTCGCGAGGGCGGCGAGGTGCTGCAGACGATCGAGCTCGACCGGGGCTGCTTCGCCTGCATGCTCGGGGGGCCAGACGGTAAGACGCTGTTCATGGTGGCGCGGGAGTGGCGCGGCACGGAGAGCGCGGCCCACGAGAGACGGACCGGCCAGATCCTGACCGCCCCGGCGCCCGCCGCCCGCGCCGGTCGGCCGTAGGAGAGGAGCGGCGTTGAGGTCGGGGCTCTCTCACGGACGACGAGGCGCTGGGTGGGGCCACGAACTGCGGGACAGACCCGGAATAACGGAGGTTGCCATGAACCAGTCTCACGCCGATACGCTCAAGGTTCCGGGCGCGACACTGCACCACGAGGTCAGCGGCGCCGGACCGGTCCTGCTGCTCATCCCGCGCAGGGGGTCACTATCGCAGAGGCCGCTAGGCAGGAGGGAAGGGAACCTATGAAAAGTCAGGTGCTGTTCGTTCACGGTGGAGGCCAGGGGGCTCACGAGGAGGACAAGAAGCTGGCGACGTCTCTGGAAGATGCGCTCGGGATCGGGTACGAGGTGAGGTCTCCGAAGATGCCAAACGAAGACAGTCCCGAGGTCGAGGCCTGGAAAGTTAGGATCTCAGAAGAACTCGCCGCGATGGACGGCGAGGTAGTCCTGGTCGGGCACTCCTTGGGCGCTTTTGTCCTGCTCAAGTACCTCTCCGAAGAGGAGCCAGAGAAGCCCGTCGCCGGGCTGTTCCTCGTCGCTGCGCCCTACGTCGGAACCGGGGGCTGGGAGGTCGAGGAGGGTGCGCTGCGGGAAGACTTCGTCTCGGGGCTCCCCGAAGGACTGTCGGTGTTCCTCTACCACGGCCGCGAAGACGAAGTGGCGCCCTTCGAGCACCTGGCACTCTACGCGGAGGTACTCCCGCGGGCAACCATCCGGGAGTTCGATGGCCGGGGACATCAGTTCGACGAAGATCTCTCCGAGGTCGCCCTGGATATCCAGGAACTGCAAGGGAGGAATGCATGGAGTTAGTACGCCCGAATGAGGGTGGCGCTTGCTGCCGGGTAACAAACCAGTACGAGGGGATGCGGTGAACCACCTTCAGCAGCAGGTCCAGGAAGCCATCGACGGGCTCGTCGCGTCGGGGACCGAGAGGGGCCTTCAGGTGGCCGTCTACCGGCACGGCGAACAGGTTGTAGACGCCGTCGCGGGCATCGCGGACTACGAGACCGGACGCCCGGTCGCTTCGGAGACGCCGTTCTACGGCTACTCGACCGGCAAGGGCGCGACCGCGACCGTGGCGCACGTGCTCGTCGAGCGCGGCGTCTTCGGTTACGACACCCCGATCGTCGAGCTGTGGCCCGAGTTCGGCGCCCACGGCAAGGAGAAAGCGACCGTGCGCCACGCCCTGACGCACACGGTCGGTGTGCCCGGCATACCGGCCGACACGACGCCCGGGGATCTGTGCGACTGGGAGAAGATGTGCGCGGCGATAGCCGGCGCCGAGCCCTGGTGGGAGCCGGGGACCAGGACCGCCTATCACGCCTACACGTTCGGCTACATCATCGGGGAGGTCGTGCGCCGGGCCACGGGCAAGCCCATCTCCCAGGTCCTCCGGGAAGAGGTGGCCGGGCCGCTCGGCATCGCCGACGAGCTGTACTTCGGGATGCCGGAGTCCGAACTTGGCAGGGTGGCCCGGCTAGAGGATGAGGAGGGTGGTGCGGAATTTGTGGCCGCGATGCCCGACGATGCGCCGATCCTCAAGTGGGGGCCGCGCGCGACCTTCCCGACCGCCGAGCTCGGCAACCGTCCCGACGTGCTGATGGCGGACATCCCCGCCGGGGGCAAGATGTCCGCGCGCGCGGTGGCCCGCATGTACGCCGCGCTGCTCGGCGAGGTGGACGGCGTCCGGCTCCTCCCGCCAGAGCGTCTGCGCGAGGTCTCCGCCGTGGCGTTCAGCGGCGTCGATGAGATCATGGGAAACCCGGTCTCGTGGGCGCTCGGCTACGCCCCCGGACGCCTCGGGACCGACTCGCAGGACCCCCCGACCGTGTTCGGCATGGGGGGCGCCGGTGGAAGTTACGCGTACGCCGACACCAAGACCGGGATCTCGTTCGCCCTTACCAAGAACCGTCTCACGATGGATTTCGGCGCCGCCGAGCAATTAGGCGGGATCGTCACGAGGGCGGTCGCCAACACCTAAAAGACAAGGGGCGCCGCGGGCGACGCGGCGGTAAAGACCCCACGAAAGGAGCACGTCTCATGGAATGGAAGCTCGAGCTGGTCCCGATCCCCGTCTCCGACGTGGACCGCGCGAAGGCCTTCTACACGGAGAAGGTCGGGTTCGAAGAGGACCTCGACCACAGCACCGGCGAGGAGTTTCGGGTGGTGCAGCTAACGCCCCCCGGATCGGCGTGCTCGATCGCACTGGGGACCGGGATCGTCCGCACGCCGCCCGGCTCCGTCCAAGGCCTCCAGCTGGTCGTCCTGGACATCGAAGCGGCGCGCGCGGAGCTCCTGGAACGGGGGACCGAGGTAAGCGAGGTTCAGCATTTCGACGGCAGCGCCTGGAGGCCCGGCGGCGGCGGAGACTGGAACTCGTTCGCGTTTTTCAGCGATCCAGACGGCAACGGCTGGGTCTTGCAGCAGTCGCCCGGTCGTGGTTAGGCCATAGAAGGGAGGAAGAACATGGGCAAGGTGGCCACGGGGCTCTCGATGTCGCTCGACGGCTTTATCGCCGGGCCGAACGACGGCCCGGACCAACCGCTGGGCGACGGCGGCGAGCGGCTCTTCGCGTGGTACTCCGGCGGCGATACCGAATACGGGCTGCCTGGTACCGAGATGGTCTTCCAAGTCTCGCGGCAGAGCGCCGAAATGCTGCGGCAGGCGCACGCCGGCATGGGGGCGTTCGTGACGGGTCGGAGGACGTTCGACCTCGCCAACGGGTGGGGCGGCAGCCCACCCTTAGGCGTGCCGACGTTCGTCGTCACCCACACGGTTCCCGAGGAGTGGGTCTACGAGGGTTCTCCTTTCACGTTCGTCACCGGCGGGGTCGAGAGCGCGGTCGAGAAGGCGAGGGCGGTCGCTGGCGACAGGGACGTCGCCGTCGGCGCCGCCAGCATCGCGCAGCAGTGCCTCAGAGCGGGGCTCCTCGACGAGGTGCACGTGGACCTCGTACCGGTCCTGCTCGGGGACAGCGTCCGGCTTTTCGAGCACCTGGGCGCGGGGCCGGTAGAGCTGGAGAGCACCCGCGTGATCGAGGGCGCGGGGGTGACGCACCTCACCTTCAGCGTCGTCAAGTAGCGACGGGAGAAGGGCCCGCGGGAGTGGGACCGCCCGATGGGCGGGTACGAGGCGGCACAAGGCAGACAGTACTCGGGTAACGGAGAGGAGACGAAATGAACAGCACTTCTAGAGGCGATTACGCCGAGGTCAACGGCCTGAAGATGTACTACGAGGTACACGGCGAGGGCCGGCCGCTAGTCCTGCTGCACGGCGCCTACATGATCGTCGACGACATGGGGCCCGTCTTGACCGCCCTCGCCGATGGCCGCCGGGTAATCGCTGTGGAACTGCAGGGGCACGGGCGCACCGCGGACGTGGACCGCCCCATCACCTACGAGGGCATGGCCGACGACGTGGCGGCCCTGATGGGGCACCTCGGGATCGGGGAGGCAGACGTCTTTGGCTACAGCATGGGCGCCGGCGTCGCCCTCCAGCTCGCCATCTTCCACCCCGACGTGGTGCGCAGGCTGGTGGTCGTCTCGGTCTCGTACACGAGTGGCGGCATGCAGCCCGAACTGCACGAGATGGCCCCGAGCATCACGCCGGAGATGTTCGCCGGGACCCCTTTCGAGACCGCATACAAGGAGGTCGCGCCGAACCCCGAGGACTTCCCCACGCTCGTCGAGAAGCTCAAGACGCTCGATACGACGCCCTACGACTGGGGCGCCGAGAACGTCCGGGGGATCGGGTCGCCGACCATGATCGTCGTCGGCGACGCCGACGCCGTCCGCGTCGAGCACGCCGTCGAGATGTTCCGGTTGCTCGGGGGCG
>CADCUW010000067.1 GCA_902805985.1 uncultured Rubrobacteraceae bacterium | reverse complement strand
GCAACGACGTATTTCCTGCGGCATAGTACGTCGCTTCGGGACGCTCGTCAAGGAGAACCAGTCGCCAGGAGCTGTGTGACTGAGCCCGTGCGAACTTCTTAGAAGCCCCTACGCCCGAAGTTCGCGGAACGATCCCTCCACGCACTCCGGTGAATAAGGAAAGGAAGGGGCGGGATAGTGCCTGGCCATCCCGCCCCTTGTGTTTTGCCCCGAGTACTTACCTTTCGCCGCTCGTCTCGGACCCGTCTTCGGCCTCGGCATCTTCGGCCTCGGCATCTTCGGCCTCGGCAAGCTCTTCACACGATGTGGAAACCGGGCAGCTCGGGCCGGGCACCGGGCTCGGGATATCTGGCCCGCAGTGGGGAGCATAGTCGTCGGCTTCGTCTTGTAGGTCGTTTATGCTCGGCGGATTATCGGGTGGTTCGGCGGGCACGAGGGGTATGCCGCTATTTCTCAACTGGTCGATGATCAGGCACGCAACGCAGCGGCCCAATTTCATACCCTCGACGTGATCCGAGCGCCAATGGATACCGGCCCACAGGCGCGCCATTCCCGCGTTGTCGGCCAGCCGATCGAATTCGCGCCGGTAATCGGGAAAGAAGAAGCTCAGTATTTCGCTGGCCGCCCCGGCGTAGGTGCTATGTCCCGAGGGGTAGGCCGGATGGCGCGGCGTACCGGGCGAGGGGCTCGGGTTCGGGCGCAAACCGTTGCTGCCCGAGCCGGTGCTGTTGACGGCCCGGTCGTAAAGCACGTTGAGCGGTATGCCGGTGTCGGTGGCGTATTCTATGGGCCGCTCGCGGCGGCTGACGTCTTCGCGTGGGCTGAGCCATTTGTAATACCACGCCGCGCACATCGCGCTGTAGATCGCCACGTCCAGCGCGGCCCACACTAATGCTTGTCGCGGCGGCGACCAGTTGGTGTTGCGAATCAGGTAGTTGAGCGCCTGCCGGTGCGCCAAGCCCGGCGTCTCGTTTTCGAAGTAGCGGGCCAACTCCGCCCCGGTAGAGACGACGGGAAACGCATCGCCGCGAGCCGTGTTGGTGACGGCCCCCAAGGGCGGCGGACGCAGTTGCAAAAAGGTGCTGATTTCACACCGAGGGCTTACCGGCTCCGTGCTGGCGATAGCGGTCGGGTCTTTGCGCAGACCCTCCAGCATCTGCAGTTCCGCGAACTCGGCGTGGACCACCCCCGGGTCGGTCGGATAAGGCGGGAAGTAACAAGGATTATTGGGATCGTCGGTAATGTCTTTGAGGTCGTCTTGCGAAACCGGGCAAGGCACCGGACAGTTATTCCAGTAGCTTGCTCCCGGTTCGACCTGTGGGCCTGGCAACGCATAAACGCCTGCGGACAAGGTGCTGTCTCCTTTTCGTGGGCGGGATAATAAACCCAACCACCCCACTCAGACTATGCAACGCTTCAACTTTGTTTTGTCCCTACCATTCGATGCACTTGGAGCACGACGACGGGCGTCAGTTCTGTCGTCCTCCTTGTTTGCATACCTGCCTCCTTCCTCTTGCTTGCATGCGGCCGCACCGCCGGCACCGAAGCGCCTCGGTGCGGCCGTCCCTCAAGACGGGCTCGCGGTCCTCCACCTCGCCGACCCGGCCGCAGTAACAGGACTCTCGCACTTGGTTTGCCCTCCCCCTTTCTTGTGGTCCGTGCCCGGGGCTCCGGACCGGCGCCGCCCTAGGCTCTGGCGGCCGGGTGCTCCTCAACGGCCCGGTTGATCCGCTCGACGGCACTCTCCGGGTCCTCGACC
>CADCUW010000066.1 GCA_902805985.1 uncultured Rubrobacteraceae bacterium | reverse complement strand
ATCGGCCGCGAGGGCCAGAACGCCCGCCTCGCGGTGAAGTTGACGGACTGGAAGATAGACATAAAGCCCGAGAGCCAGGCGACGGAGTACGAGGACACGGAGGAAGAGGAGTGGGAGCCGGACACGGACTCCCAGATGCACCGCTGCCGCGCGGTCCTCTCCAACGGCCGCAGGTGCGCCAACATGGCGCTCCCGGACTCGCTGTTCTGCGGCATCCCGTCACACCAGGCGCAGGCGTCTGAGTTCGAGGGCATGGTAGAGGGTAGGGGATCGGATGAGTAAGCGCGTACACGAGATCGCGAAAGAGTTGGGCCTCAACAGCAAAGAGGTCATGGGCCGCCTGAAGGACGCGGGCGTGGAGGTGAAGAGCCACTCCTCCTCCGTCGAGGACCCGGTCTACGAGCGGGTCTTCGGCTCCGGGGAGACGAACGGCGCCGCCAAGGGCGCTGCGAACGGCCGCTCGGCCGCCCAGGAGACGGAGGCCCGGGAGGCCCGCCAGGCCGCGGAAGAGTCCGGGCACGGGGCGACGATCCAGGAGGCGCCGGCCGAGAGGCCCGTCTCCGAGCCGAAGAAGGGCCGCAACCAGAAGAAGCGGCGCCGCGTCGTCATCGACGCGAGCGCCAGGAACCGCGGCGGCCGCCCGGCCCCGGCCGCGCCGCGCGAGCAGGAGTCGGCGCCCGTCGCCGAGAGCGAGGCCCCGGCCGATGCGGGGGTTCGCGTCGAGCCCGGGGCGACCGTCAAGGACGTCGGGGACGCTCTAGGGGTGCCTCCGACGAGGATCATCCAGGTCCTAATGTCCCTGGGCGAGATGAAGACGCTCACGCAGACGCTCTCCATCGAGGAGATCGAGCTGGTAGCCGAGGAGCTCGGCGTGAAGGTCGAGATCGGGGCCGTGGACGAGCCCGCCCCCGAGGAGGTTCTCCCGACAGACGACCCGGCCGATCTCGAGCAGAAGCCGCCGGTCGTGACCGTAATGGGACACGTGGACCACGGCAAGACGAGCCTGCTAGATCGCATCCGGCACGAGAACGTGCAGTCCGGGGAGGCTGGCGGTATCACCCAGCACATCGGCGCCTACCAGGTCGAGAGCGACGGTCGCAAGGTCACGTTCATCGACACCCCGGGCCACGAGGCGTTCACCGAGATGCGCGCCCGCGGGGCGAAGGTTACGGATGTGGTGGTACTCGTCGTGGCCGCGGACGACGGGATCATGCCCCAGACCCAAGAGGCGATAGAGCACGCGCAGGCTGCCGGCGTGCCGATGGTCGTCGCCCTGAACAAGATCGACGTCCCCAACGCCAACCAGGACCGCGTCCTCGGCGAGCTCTCCGAGCGCGGCCTGATGCCTGAGGCCTACGGCGGCGAGACCGTCACCGTTCCCGTCTCGGCCAAGACGGGCGAGGGCATCGACGAGCTCCTGGAGAACATCCTGGTCGTCGCCGAGCTCGAAGACCTGAAGGCGAACCCCAACGCGCCAGCCAGCGGCTACGTCGTCGAGGGCGAGCGGGACCCGGGCCGGGGGCCCGTGGCGACGCTGCTCCTTAGCCGCGGCACCCTCAACAAGGGCGACGTGGTGCTTGCGGGTACCGCCTACGGCCGCGTGCGGGCGATGCTCGACTACACCGGCAAGCGTGTCAAGGACGCGAGCCCCGGCAGCCCGGTCGAGATCCTCGGCCTCTCCGGCGTGCCCGAGGCCGGGACGCGCTTCGAGGTCGTCGACCACGAGCGAAACGCCCGCGACAGGGCCCAGCAGGCCGAGG
>CADCUW010000065.1 GCA_902805985.1 uncultured Rubrobacteraceae bacterium | reverse complement strand
GCCTGCGCTGAACTTCCTCCGCGTGGGGTCCGGTCTGGACCGGGAACGGGGTCCCGATCTTTGGCACCTCCAGGAAGCGGCAGCTCTCTCTTGCTTGCATGGCGTATCTCCCCTCACTCTCTGGCTAGCGTGTCCTGGTACCGTGTCCTGTTGGGTCCCACCGCTGGGTCGTGGGATAGCAGAGGATCCGGGCACAGGCGGCAGGTCCAACGTCGTCGCCGCAAGTATGGTTCGGCACTCCCGGGTTCGCAACGAACTTCGCACCTTGCCCAACGTAAGGAAGGCAAGCTCGGGGCGGTCGTGTCGCGCACTGTTTCGCGCCCTTTCGGGTCCGTCCGGGCGGCCCGGAGCGTCAGGCAATCTCCGCTTCGATGGTTATCCGCTCGTCCATATCGAGCTCGGAGATGCAGTAGGGGTTGACATAGTGGAACACCAGCGGCGTCATTATGACGGCCCCGCGAGTCATCCGGGGTGGCGGGCTTGCGGCTCTGGCTGGTGGGGCGCTTTGGGCATCGGTGTTCGCCGTCTACGCGTCGCGGCCCGAGATGCCGGGTCCGCCCTACGGCACCTTCGAGGGCCTGCGCATCCCCGGTCTGCGGACATTGGCCACAATGAGGCGGCCCACCGCGCCGAGGCGCGGCTAGAAGGATTCGGTGCCAACGAGCCCTAGGTCGATGCCGCGCACGGCCGCCTGGGTGCGGTCGGAGACCCCAAGCTTGGAGATTATGTGCTCCACGTGAGTCTTGACGGTCGCCCGGCTGATCACCAGCTCCCGTGCGATCTGCGGGTTGCTCTTGCCCTGCGCCAGGAGGCCCAGGATCTCGATCTCCCGGGGCGTGAGCCCCTCGGAGGAACCCCGGGGCAGCCTCTCGGGAGGGCGGGGCATATCCGGTGGCGGCGGCGCCAGTTCTCCGCGCTGCTGGTGGGCCCCGCGGGCGAAGCGGGAGATCAGTTGCGCGGCGAGCTCCTGGTTCAGCGGGGACTCGCCGTTGAGGGTCCTCCTCACGGCGTTCACCAGTTGCTGCCTAGGCGCGTCCTTGAGGACGTAGCCGGCGGCGCCGGCCTCTATCGCCTCGAGGAGGTAGTCGGGGTTGTCGTAGGTGGTCACGACGAGCACGCCGGTAGTGGGGAACTCCGCCTTGATCCTGCGCGTGGCTTCCAGCCCGTCCATCTTGGGCATGCGCACGTCCATCAGGACCAGGTCCGGGCGCAGCTCCCGGCAGCGCTCGACGGCCTCCCGGCCGTTGGCCGCCTCGCCGACCACCTCCAGGCCCTCCTCGCGAGCGAGCATGCGCTGGTAGCCGTCCCGGACCAGGTCGTGGTCGTCGACGATCACGACCCGCGCCGTGAAATCGCGCGCCCCCGAAGAGGGGATCCCTCGCCCCCCGGGCTCGCCGCGCGTGCCTTCTGCGGTTTTGTCGATCATCGCTACCCCTCCCCTTGCTTGGACCTGGCGTCCCCCACCGGCCGCCTTCCTCCTGTGGCCTCGGGGATCGGCGGTCAGAGAGAACCGAGAACTACCGAAGCCCCGCGGTTGCTAGTTCAGGATTTGCAGCAGCGAAGACCCCAAAAGGTAGAGCGCAAGTGCGCACGAGCCCACCAGCGCCGCCCCCGCCGCCCACATCACCGCCAGCACGAACGCCACCGGCAGTTCGAAGCACCCTTCGTAAGAACGTGCTAATGGTCCCTTTGCTTGCTCGACGTGTCCGCCGAGGGCTCGGTCCTCTCGGAGGATCAGGACCGGGTCTTGCCCGCGTCGCGACCGC
>CADCUW010000064.1:6908-8052 GCA_902805985.1 uncultured Rubrobacteraceae bacterium | reverse complement strand
GTCGCCGACACGACCCTGTGGATCTTGGACTTGAAGACTGGCGAAGGTTCCGACCTTCTCGAGGGTTTCGACCTCTGGCCGCAGGGTGCGGTCTGGGCCGGTGACTCCGGCGCGGTGTTCTTTACCGCCGATGAGGACGGCCACACCCCGGCCTTCCGCGTCGATCTTGATACCGGCATTGTCACCCGCCTTGCCCGGGAGGGGGCCTTCGACTCGCTGTGCCCCGCTCCCGACGGCCGGACCGTCTACGCGCTGCGCTCCACCGTGACCGAACCGCCGCACCCCGTGGCGCTCGACGCGCGCACCGCCGACGCCGCGCCGCGCCGCCTGCGCGGCTTTGGAGAGCTCGACGATCTGGCGCTGCCGGGGCGGGTCGAGCGGATCACCACGGGGGCCGAGGATGGGACGCCGGTGCAATCCTGGCTCCTGCTGCCGCCCGGGACCTCGGCTGAGAGCCCGGCGCCGCTCGCCACCTTTATCCACGGAGGCCCGCTCAACTCCTGGTCCGGCTGGCACTGGCGCTGGAACCCGAACGTGCTCGTCGACGACGGCTGGGCGGTGCTCCTGCCCGACCCGGCGCTCTCCACCGGCTACGGCCTCGGGTACATCCGGCGCGGCTGGGGGCGTTGGGGCGACGTCGTCTACGGCGACCTCATGAGCGCCGTAGATGGGGCGGTGGAGCTCGAGGAGATCGACGCCGAAAAGACCGTCGCGATGGGGGGCTCCTTCGGCGGCTACATGGCGAACTGGATCGCCGGCCACACGAACCGCTTTGACGCCCTGGTGACTCACGCGAGCCTGTGGTCGCTTGAGACCTTTCACGGTCAGACCGATCTCGGGGTGTGGTGGGAGCGCGAGTTCGGCGACCCCTACACCGAGCCGTCCCGTTACCGCGAGCACAGCCCGCATCTGCACGTCGGAAACATCGAGACCCCGATGCTCGTCATCCACGGTGAGCTCGACTACCGCGTGCCTATCGGCGAGGCGCTGACGCTGTGGACGGACCTCAAGCGCCACGGCGTCCCCGCGCAGTTCCTCTACTTCCCCGACGAGAACCACTGGATCCTCAAGCCGAACAACGCCCGCCTCTGGTACGAGACCGTCGTCGGCTTTGTCGACCACCACGCGAGAGGGAGGGAATGGG
>CADCUW010000064.1:0-6808 GCA_902805985.1 uncultured Rubrobacteraceae bacterium | reverse complement strand
GGCGTCCCCGCGCAGTTCCTCTACTTCCCCGACGAGAACCACTGGATCCTCAAGCCGAACAACGCCCGCCTCTGGTACGAGACCGTCGTCGGCTTTGTCGACCACCACGCGAGAGGGAGGGAATGGGCCAGACCGGATCTGCTGTAGGACGTACGCCCGTGCACTCTAGCGCCGTCCGACGGGTGGACCCCTCGATCCACCGCGCTCGACGGTACCACGCCGCTCGTGACAGAATCCGCTCGCACGGAAGGGGTGTTGCGTACGAGCGCTTCCTGGGGCGGGTTCCTTGCAATTCGAACGCTGTTTATGCTTTGATTCCCTATGGGAAATATAGCGTGCGCCGGGTATGAGACCACACATGGCGCAGAGCTGGGGTATGGGGGTCTCGCAAACAAGAATGCTTGGGAAAGGAAGGGAGCAAATCCGCATCTGGCCGGCGAGGGCGACGCGCGAAGACCAGGGACGCCTGGCCTGCGGCATCAGGGGTTGGCCGAACATGGTGGTGGGGCCGGGCGTACGGGAAGGATCCTGCCACAATGACCTCGAAAGCGTCGGACCTTCTCGGACTCTGCATCGGCAAGTGTCAAAAGATACATCCGAAACACGCGCGCAACCGTAAGCCGGACAAAGCGAAAACAGGCGCCGGGACGTTGGCTCACGATGGTCCTGGCAGGTAGGGGAGGAAGATGGGCAAGAAGACGATCGTATCGGCGGTAGACGGGGTACGCGGCCCGGCGGTAAGCCGCCGCGACTTTCTGAAGATGAGCGGAGCCGGGATCGCCGGGGCCACGTTGCTCGGGGTCGCGGGCTGCGGCGGCGCTGGCCAGCAGGGCGGCGGGCCCAGCGTCCTCGTGACCGTCCTCGACACGGAGCCCCAGATACTCAACGGGTTCATCTCCGGCGGGGACCTGGCGGTGACCACGGACGCGACGAGCGGGATACTGCAGGGGCCGCTGGAGATCCTGCCTGACCTCTCCTACGCCCCACAGCTTGCCGACGGCGAGCCGCAGGTGAAGAGCGAGGACCCACTAATCATAGAGTACCGGCTCAAGGAGGGCATCACTTTCTCCGACGGCGAGCCGCTCACCAGCGCGGACGCCAAGTGGACCTTCGAGCAAATAATGAACCCCGACAACCAGATCGTCTCCCGCATCGGGTGGGAGGATGTCGAGAAGTTCGAGACCCCCGACGAGCGGACCGTGAGGCTGATCTTCAGCACGCCCTACGCGGGATGGAGAGACCTTCTGGACGACGACATCCTCCCCAAGCATGTCTATGAGGGCAAAGACTTCAACAAGGCCCTGAACAACGAGATCGTGGGCAGCGGGCCGTTCAAGTTCCAGGAGTGGAATAAGGGCGAAGACCTGACGGTCGTGCGAAATGAGAACTACTGGGGCAAGAAGGCCGGGCTCGAGCGGGTAACCTACCGCTTTATCTCCGACAGCAACACCATCTTGCAGTCGCTCCAGTCTGGCGAGGCGGGCTTTATCGCCCCGGCGGCGGAGACCGGTGTCTTCGAGCGCATCGAAGGCTTCCCGAACACTACGGTGAAGAGCAAGGCCGGGACGGTGTGGGCGCACATAACGTTCAACGTCAAGAAGGTGCCCAGCGTCAAGTTCCGCCAGGCCATCGCCTACGGCATAAACCGGGAGCAGCTGGCCACGGAGCTTCTGGAGAAGGGGCTCAAGTCGCTCGACAGCGTGCTGGTGCCCGACCAGGAGCCGTTTTTCGCGCCGGCCTGGGGGCGTTACGCCCACGACCCCGACAAGGCCCGCCAACTGCTGCAGGAGGCGGAGGCCGAGGGGGTCAAGCCCGAGATAACCTACACGGCGAGCTCCGGCAGCACGCTGCTCGAACGGCAGCTGCAGATAATCCAGCAGCAGCTAGAGGACATAGGCCTGGACGTCACCCTGGACTTCGACAGCCCCGAGAACCTTCTCGGCAAGCGCATAAACCAGGGGGATTTCAGCATGGTCTCGTTCAGCTGGGTGGCGAGCCCGGACCCTTCGTCCACTGAACTCTTCGCCGGGGACGCGCTCCCGCCCAAGGGGCAGAACTACGGGCTCTACGAGAACGAGGAAGTTACCCGCCTGTGGCGGGAGTCCGACGCCACCGTGGACCCGCAGGCGCGTGCCGAGCTCATACGGCAAGCCCAGGAGGCGATGGCGCAGGACGTGCCGATTCTGCCGCTGTACCAGACCCCTGACATCTACGCCTACACGGAGAACCTGCAAGGCCCCGAGGTCAACCCGACCCTGGCGGGGCCGTACTGGAACATGGGCGAGTGGACGTTGCAGTAACGGAAAGCTTGCGCGGCCGGAACCCGCCGGGTCCGGCCGCCCGCGGGCACCACGGGGGGTAGATTTGGCAGGCAGGGTTTTGCGTGTGGGCCGCGCACCCAGTAGTGAACGGACGAACCGTGTTCGCCTACGTCGTTAGAAGGACGCTCTTCAGCGTCGTCATACTCTTCTTCGCGAGCATAGCGATCTTTCTGCTGGTGAGCCTGGCGGGCGACCCGCTCGCGGACCTCAGGCAGAATCCGCGCATCCGGGGCGAGGACCTTCAGCGGCTGAGCGCCCAGTACGGGCTCGACCAGCCGCTCTACCGGCAGTACCTCATCTGGATGGGCGATCTGCTCCGGGGGGATCTGGGAACGAGCTTCAAGCAGCAAGCCCCGGTAAACGAGATCATCGGGCGTCGGGTCGTACCGACGCTGCTGCTGTCGGGCACCTCGCTTCTGATCACGCTCGTAATTGCCATCCCGTTGGGCATCTATCAGGCGATAAGAAAGTACAGCCGCACGGACAACCTCGCCACGGTCTTGGCGTTCCTGGGTTTCAGCACGCCGGTCTTTCTGCTCGGGCTGCTGTTGCAGTTGGTTTTCGGGATCTACCTCGCGGAGTGGACCGGGCAGAGGATCTTCTACATCTCCGGGATAAGCGACCCGTACTCGGGCGGGGGCTTTTTGGACCTTGTGCGGCACCTGGTCCTCCCGGCGACCACGCTCGCGGTTATATCCATCGCGATCTTCAGCCGCTTCCAGCGCAGCGCGATGCTCGACGTGCTGTCTTCCGACTACCTGAGAACGGCCAGGGCCAAGGGCCTCTCCCGGAGGAGGGTCTACCTCAAGCACGCCCTGAGGAACGCGCTCATCCCCACGGTGACCCTGCTCGCACTCTCCTTGGGTACCCTCATCGCCGGTTCTGTGATAACGGAGACGGTCTTCGCGTGGCCGGGGCTCGGCTTCCTGTTCTACGACACGCTCTCCAAGGGCGATTACAACGTCGCGCGGGGAATCTTGATGATCCTCGCGGTGCTTATAGTGTTCTTCAACCTCGTGGCGGACCTCGCCTACGCTGTTGTGGACCCGAGAATCACTTACGATTAGGAGATCGCTGGAATGTCCGAGAGAAGACTGAAGCCCCCGGACCCCGCCGAAACGCCGCCGACGGCCTCCGGGGAGGGGTACGGCGAGGTCGAAGGCCGCACCCAGCGCCAGATAGTCTGGCAGCGTTTCAGACGTCATCGGCTGGCGATGGCCTGCGGCTTGATCCTCCTCCTCGTGTACGCCCTGGCGCTCGCGGCGCCGTTGCTGGCACCCTACGGCTTCGCCGAAATAGACTACAAAGCGGTCAACCAGCCCCCCAGTTTGGGCCACCCGATGGGCACCGACAACCTGGGACGCGACGAGCTGACCCGGGTGCTGTACGGCGGGCGGGTCTCGCTCCTCACCGGGCTCGGCGTGGGCGTCCTTTCGACCCTGGTCGGGGCCGCGATCGGGATCTTCGCCGGTTTCTACGGGCGCTTCGTGGACATCGGCGCGATGGGCTTCGTCGACTTTATGTTCACCCTTCCCGGCCTACCGGTCTTGCTGGTGCTGGGCAGCATCTTCAACTTCACGGCCGTCACCATAGCCTTCGCCTTGTCCCTGCTCCTCTGGCCGACGATAACGCGCATCGTGCGCGGTCAGGTACTCGCCCTGCGCGACCAGGAGTACGTGCTGGCGGCGAGGGCCGTCGGGGTGTCGGGGGGCAGGATCATGCTCCGGCACATCCTGCCCAACGTGGCCGGGGTGATGATAGTGCAGGCCACGCTCGTCACGGCCGAGGCGATCCTCATCGAGAGCGCGCTCTCTTTCCTCGGCCTCGGCATCCAACCCCCGACGCCCTCCTGGGGCAACATGCTGGAGGACGCCCGAACGACCCTAACCCTCCAGCCGTGGCTAGCCGTGTTCCCGGGCCTCATGATCATCCTCACGGCCGTGTGCGTAAACTTTCTGGGCGACGGACTGCGCGACGCCCTCGATCCGAAAGCGGTGGAATAGATTGTGGCGATGCTAGAAGTCAACGATCTCAAGACGCACTTTGCTACCCAGGACGGGGTCGTGAAGGCCGTGGACGGCGTCTCTTACTCCCTGGAGCCCGGGGAGACTCTAGGGATAGTCGGGGAGTCCGGCAGCGGCAAGAGCGTCACGGCGCTCTCGGTGATGCAGTTGAACCCGAAGCCTCCAGCCTCGTACCCCGAGGGTGAGATCCTCTTCGAGGGCCAGAACCTCCTCGAGGTGCCGGAGAAGAGGATGCAACAGATTCGGGGCAACGACATCGCCATGATCTTCCAGGACCCCATGACGAGCCTCAACCCCGTCTTCACCGTCGGGAACCAGATTCGCGAGGCCATCCGCATCCACCAGGACCTCTCGAAGTCCGAGGCAAACGAGAAGACCGTCCAGGTTCTCACGGACGTCGGCATCGCCAACCCCGAACAGCGGGCGAAAGAGTACCCGCACCAGTTCTCCGGCGGCATGCGCCAGCGGGCCATGATCGCGATGGCGCTCTCGTGCAACCCGAAGGTACTTATAGCCGACGAGCCGACCACGGCGCTCGACGTCACCATCCAGGCCCAGATCCTGGAGCTCATGGTGGGCCTGCAGGAGAAGTACGGCACCGCGATAGTGATGATCACGCACGACCTCGGCGTCGTCTCCCAGATCGCCGACAAGGTGATGGTGATGTACGCGGGCCGCGCCGTCGAGCGGGCCACGACGGACGACGTCTTCTACGATCCCCTGATGCCCTACTCGTGGAGCCTGCTCCGTTCGCTGCCGAGGTTGGACACCGCGGGCGAGGTGAGGCTGCTGCCGATCAAGGGCACGCCGCCGTCGCTCATCTTCCTGCCCGACGGCTGCAACTTCCACCCCCGCTGCCCGTTCGCGAAGGACGAGTGCCAGAAGGTGGACCCCGACCTCGAAGAGAAGAAGCCGGGCCACGAGGCCGCGTGCATCCTCTCGGTCGAGGAGATAGAGCAGAACAAGAGCCGCGTCGACCAGGAACTGGGGGTGGGCTCGTGAGCGAGAACGGTGGAGCCGAGGCCACGGTCGATACGGGCCGCAACGGGCGCTCCGGCGAGAACCTGCTCGAGACGAGGAACCTGAAGATGCACTTCCCGATCAAGGCCGGCGTCTTGAGGCGGACGGTCGGTCACGTCAAGGCCGTGGACGGGGTGGACCTTCAGATCCGCAAGGGCGAGACTCTGGGCCTCGTCGGCGAGTCGGGGTGCGGCAAGAGCACGCTCGCCCGCCTCGTCCTGCGCCTCCTCGAGCCCACGGAGGGCGAGGTCCTCTTCGAGGGCGAGGACATCCTCCAATACGACCGCAAGCGGATGCTCAACGTGCGGCGCAACATGCAGATAATCTTCCAGGACCCCTACGCCTCGCTGAACCCCCGCATGAGCGTCGGCAACATCGTCGCCGAGCCCCTCAAGACGCACAACGTGAGCGAGGGCTCCGAGCGCAAGAAGCGGGTGCAAGAGCTTCTCGAGGTCGTGGGCCTCTCCCCCGAGCACTACAACCGCTACCCGCACGAGTTCTCCGGTGGGCAGCGCCAGAGGATCGGGGTGGCGAGGGCCATCGCGCTCAACCCGCGCCTCATAATATGCGACGAGCCGGTCTCGGCGCTCGACGTCTCCATCCAGGCGCAGGTGGTGAACCTGCTTCAGGACCTGCAAAAAGAGTTCGACCTGACCTACGTGTTCATAGCCCACGACCTCTCGGTGGTGAAGCACATCTCTGATCGGGTCGCCGTGATGTACCTCGGCAAGATCGTGGAGGTCGCCGACCGCAAGGACCTCTACGACCAACCCCGCCACCCTTACACGGCCTCGCTCCTGTCGGCCATCCCGGTGCCCGACCCGCGCAAGGAACGCGAGCGCCAGCGCGTCGTCCTCACCGGCGACGTGCCGAGCCCGGCCAACCCGCCTTCAGGGTGCCCCTTCCACACCCGCTGCCCCCGCGCCCAGGACTACTGCGTGGAGAACGTGCCGCTCCTGGAGCCCCAGGAGAGGGAGGACCACCGCGCGGCCTGCTTCTTCCCCGTGAAGGAGGGGCAGAGGATAGAGGAGCCCGCCACCAGCACCCCGTACCGCGTCGAGTAGCCCCGAACACCGATACCTGGCAGCTTGCTAGTACAATCTTCGCGTGTTGAGAAGCGTGGATAAGAAGGGCGGGCGGCGGGGCGGGGCATTGCGCCTGCTGGTGTTCATCGGAATTCTGGTCGCGACGGCGGCCGGGGCTTTCTACGTCGGGCGGTCCCAGAGCCCGGCCTCTCTGGGGGAGAGGGACCGGGAGAGCCTGGACCTGTACGCCGAGGCGCTGGACACCGTCAGGGACGATTACGTGGACCAGGGGGCCATCGACCCCGAGAAGCTGACGTACGGTGCCATAGAGGGGATGCTGGACACCCTGGGCGACGAGGGGCACACGCGCTTTCTGACCCCGGAGGAGCGCGAGCAGAACCAGGAGGGTCTCTCAGGG
>CADCUW010000063.1 GCA_902805985.1 uncultured Rubrobacteraceae bacterium | reverse complement strand
TTCGACTCGTCGAAGGAGTGGCGGTCTATCTTGACCTCGAGCAGCTTGCGCTCCTCGGTGAAGGTCCTGAGCTCGGGCTCGCCGTAACGGTTGTCGTGGATACGCTTCTCGGTCTTGGTGTCAAGCTTTGAGGCCGTGTGGAGGTCGTAGACCTCGCCCTCCTCGAAGCCGCGGGCGGGGTCGGCCTTTTTGCAGGGGATCCGGTCGAGGTCCGTCAGCCAGCCCAACCGCATCGGGGGTTTCAGGGGAAAGAGCGGCGTGCCGACCTTCTCGGCCTCCTCTATGGCCGCCTCGGCGGCCTGCGTGAGGTCTGGGGAGAGGGTGATAAGGCCCTCGGCCTCGAGCGCGCGGAGCTTCCTCCAGTCGCGCTTGTTCTGCCCGAAGTAGCTGACGTTCTGGCGCGAGAGGAGTTCGAGCTCGCGCAGGCGGCCGGCCCTGGCGAGGGCCAGGCGGGCGTACGGGGAGGGGGAGACCCGGATCCGGCGCCCGGCGAGGGTGACGTCCTGGGACCGGGGCGCCCGCTCTCCCGCCTCCACCTTCGCGCGGCGCTCGTGCTCGGCGCGGACGGTCCGGAAGGCGTGGTCGAGGCCGGCGGCATCGAACGCCCGGGCGACAAAGTCCGCCGCCGAGGCGCGGGCCACGCGCACGTCGTAGGCCTTCTCGGCGAGCTCCTCGCGCCGGGTGGCGATCCTGACGGGGGAGGGGTTCTCGGAGCGGCGCCTGATGTTGTCCGGGCGGACGAAGAAGGCGATGCTCACCGGGGTCGTGACGCCCTCAAAGAGCGGGCCTTCCACGTCCACGACGGCGTAGACGGCGCGCGCCTCCGGCCGGGAGAGGACCTCCTTGGCGAGGCGACGGGTCCCGCAGACGAGCACGCCCTGGCCGAAGGACTCCATAAGGTCCAGGGCCCACAAGAACGTGAGGGCGGTCGAGGGGATCTCCTTGCGGTGGTGGGCCGGGTCGTGCCAGGTGAGGCCGAAGGGCGGGTTGCAGAGCACCGCGGGGAAGAGAAGACCCGCGGCCCGCATGAGGGGCACCACCTTCTGGGCGTCTCCGTTGATGGCCTCGTAGGGAGAAGCGTGGGTCTGCGCGGCGAGGCCGTCGCCGCCGGCGTGGTCGGGGTCTATTTCGACGCCGTAGCGGCACCCGTCGTCGAGGCCCGAGAGCAAGGCGCCGGAGCCGGCGGTGGGGTCCAAGGCGGGGACGTCTTTCCCGACGACGGCGGCCACGAGATCGGAGACCTCCGGAGGCGTGAAGTATTGCTGGAGGCCGACGAGGGACGCGCCGCCGCGCGCAGACGCGAGCACCTTGCGGCTGGAGGAGAGGGCTTCCTCCGTCATGGCGCCGCCGAAGAGCCCGCCGCGTTTCTGCGTCGCCGTCGGGGCGACGGGGGCGCCGCCGGCGTCAACCCCGTCGGCGGCCTCGCGGGGCCGCGCGGGCTCGGTGTGGTCGAAGAGGAGATCTTCGGACATGGCGTGCGCCTCCTTCTCCATCGGGTGCTGTTTCGGAGGACGCGGGCCTCAGGGTCGTGCCGGGCCGGCGCGGTCCTCCCGTCTGGGGGGGAGGACCGCGCCGGCCTCGCGGAGAGCGTTAGTCTCTCCGAGCTGACCCCTGCCAGAGGCGGGCCACGCGACCGCGGTGTCGCGCATCCGCGGTCGCGGCGATCTCCTTGCGGAGTCTGCGGCGGTTTCCGGCGGGATCAGCCGAAGACGATTTCGGGCGCGGCGCTGGCTCCCCCGGGCACGCGGCCGCGCTCGGCGTCGCGGGCGAACTCC
>CADCUW010000062.1 GCA_902805985.1 uncultured Rubrobacteraceae bacterium | reverse complement strand
ACCGGTTCCCAGCTTACGCTGCAGCAGCCAGAACGCACCGTCGCGGCCAGAGCACTCGAAGGCGACCGCGTGCCCGTCAGGAACCGACGCCTCAGGGTCCACGGCGCTCCGCGCACCCAGCTTCGCAGCCAGGACGCGGCGGTCCGCCAGCGGCTCTATTACATCGACGTTCCCTGTCCCGTATGCTCGGAGGACGAAGACAGTGAGCAGCCCGATCGCCCCGGCACCGGCGACGAGCACGCGCTCCTCCGGTCCGGGCGCGACCTTTCACCTTTCGAATCCCCTTGGCCACGTCGCAGGACAGGATCGCGAGCAACGCCACTTGGTCTGATACGCGGTCGGGTACGCTCACCACTTTGCCCTCCGGTAGCACCCCGTGGGTGCGGTGCCCGTACGAAGCGAAGACCCGCTGCCCCGGATGCACGCTCGAAACGTTGTCGCCGCGCGCGAGCACGATCCCGACGTTCTCGTATCCCGTCATCCGGGGATATCCAGCCTCCCGTCCGAACCTGGCATCACCGCGGTAGAGGGGCAGCTCGCTTCCCACGCTGATGCTCCCGACGGCGGTCCGTACCAGTACCTCCTCGGGACGCAGCGGCGGTAATTCTTCCTCCACCCATTCCAGATGCCGCGGCGCTACGAGGAGCAGCGAGTGACGTTTCACGGACCACCACCTCGCCGTCCCCTCCACCCGGCCAAGGCCTGAAGCCTAAAACCTGAAGCCTCTAACCTACCTGATCGGCGCCCCCATCGCGTGATACCCGCCGTCCACGTGGATCAGCTCCCCGGTCGTCGCCGGCCACCAGTCCGAAAGCAGGCTGACGACGGCCCGGCCGACGGGCTCGGGGTCTGTGGTCTCCCAGCCTAGAGGCGCCTGCCGGCCCCACTCGCCCTCTATCTCCTCGAAGCCGCTGATGCCCTTGGCGGCGAGGGTCTTTACGGGGCCTGCCGAAACGAGGTTTACCCTGATGCCCCGGCCGCCGAGGTCGCGGGCGAGGTAGCGGGAGGTTGACTCGAGGGCCGCCTTGGCAACACCCATCCAGTCGTAGGAGGGCCAGGCCACACGGGCGTCGAAGTCGAGGCCGACGACGGAGGCGCCTGGCTTCATAAGGTGCGAGAGGCCGACGGTGAGCGCCTTTAGGGAGAAGGCCGAGGTCTGGACGGCGGTCGCGACGGAGGGCCAGTCGGCGGTCAGGAAGTTGCCGCCGAGGGCGTCTTCGGGGGCGAAGGCGATGGCGTGGACGATGCCGTGGATCTCGCCCCACCGATCTTCGAGGTCTTTTGCCACGGCCTCGATGTCCTCGGGTTTGTTGACGTCGAGCTCCAGGATGGGGGGCTGGGGATCGAGCTTCCTGGCGGTCCGTTCTGTCAGGCTGCGGGCGCGGCCGAAGCTGCTGAGGGCCACCTCCGCGCCCTGTTCGGCGGCCAGCCGCGCCGCCGAATAGGCGATGGAGCGCCGGTCCAGAACGCCGGTCACCAGCACCTTCTTGCCTTCTAGCAGTCCAGACATGTAGCCTCCCGGGGCTCCGTTCTCCACAAGGTCCGGCCCAGTCTAGGGAAAGAGGACGAACGCTGCCAGGGAGTTACTCGGCGGTTGTCGTCTCTTCGCGTTGCTGCTCGTAGGAGGACTCGACGCGGGCCTCCCAGGCGAGCAGGTCGTCGCGCAGGCTCTCCATCTTCCCCTCGGGCTGCTCTTCGATGAGGTTGTTCTGTTCTTTGGGGTCCTCGGAGAGGTCGTAGTATTCCTCGCCGCGGTTGCCGTAGGAGTAGATGTACTTCTGGTCCCCGTCGATGCTCGTCAGGCACGTGCGCTCGTGGTAGCAGCTCGCCACGAACGTCCGGTCCTCGGGCGGCGCGTAGAGCGAGGAGCCGGGGTACTCGCCGCCCTCGATCTCGTACCCGAGCGCGTCCGCCAGCGTGGGCAGGATGTCAAGCTCGCTGACGTTCTCCTCGACGCGCTCTGGCCCGGGGTTTTTCGGGTCGTGGACGAGGAGGGGGATGTGCAGGCCTTCCTCGTAGATCGTGTTGTCGTGCTGCTTGAGGCCGTGCTCGCCGAAGCCCTCGCCGTGGTCGCCCAGGATCACGAAGACCGTGTCCTCGTAGAGGCCGAGGTCCTTGTACTGCTCGATGAGCTTCTTCAGGAAAAAGTCCTGGTAGCGCACGGTGTTCAGGTACCTGTTCAGCTCTGGGTCGTCCGAGTACTCCTTTGTGCCGTAGCGTTGCGGAACGATGTAGTTGTGGTGGGGGGTGACGGTCAGGTAGCTCGTGAGAAACGGCCCCTCGTCGCCGTTCTCCTCCAGCCAGGCGCGGCTTGGTCCCAGCATGATCTCATCCTCGTACCCGAAGTAGTTGACCTTCTGGTATCCCGTCTTGTCCATGCCCTCGATGGCCCGGAAGTATTCGTACCCGAAGTTCTCCACGAGCTGCGGCCTGCGCTCGAAGGTCTTGGTGGCCGACTGGAAGAAGGCGTTGTTGTAGCCTTGCTCCCCGAGCAGCTCGGGCAGGCAGCGGGCCGGAAGGATCCCGGGCTCCGACTCGGTCTTCTGGGTGTCGAGCGGCGGCGGCACCCCGCAGGTCGTCGCGACGAGCGCCTTCGAGGTGTGGGGCACGAGCGCGCGGGCCCGCTCCGCCATCAGGCTCTCCTCTGAGAGTTCATCCAGAAACGGCGTCGTGTCCAGGTCTTCGTTGTACGGCGTGGTGGAACGGGCGCGGGTAGATTCGAGGAAGACCATCACGACGTTGCGTTTCTCGGTCTTCGGGGTGGGGGAGAGGCGGGTGTCCGTGGGGAGAGACTCAGGGGGGACCGTCGCCTCGACCTCCGTGGTAGCGACCTCGTTGACGACCATGTTCGCCAGAGGGTCGCGGGCGAAGGCGTTGCCGGCGTTGGTCACGCTCGGCACCACCGAGAGGCAGAAGAGCACGAGCGCGGCCACGGCGACGGTGAGCGGCGTGCGGTCCGAACGTCCCCTGCCCTCTGCCGGTGGGGACTCCCAGGTGCCGGTGATCAGACGAGTCATTAGGGCTGGACCCGCAAGGACGTAGAAGACGATTTGGGAGACCAAGGTCCAGTGCGAGAGGGTTGTCTCCGAGCCTATGGCGCCCTGTATCTCTCCGATGGACGAGATCGAGACGATCACGAAGCTCAAGTCGAGCGTCGAGCCCGTCGAGGTGTAGAAGAAGTGTGCGCTGGTCGTCAGGACCACCATGACCAAGACCGTCAAGTGGAACAACATTACGACCACCGTCCGAAGCCAGCCGCCCCTAACGAGGGCGAAGATACCGACCCACAGCGCCGCGAACCCGAGGTTGAAGAGCAGGTCGGAGCGGATCTGGTCCACGAAGCCTAGAAGGCCCGGAGGGTCGGGCCGGGTGACGATCCGGACGACCTTCAGGGTGAGGTTGTAGAGAAAAACGGGCACGAGGAGGCTCGCGAGGTAGATCCAATCCCCCCGCGTCAGAAGGTTCCTGAGGCGCTTTATCACGCCCGCCATGCCCTACCCAGCCGTCGCAAATGCGTAGGAGTTTAACAAAGTTTTCATGTATCTCCGCCCCCGCGCCCGTCGCCGGCAAACCGGTCGCCGCCGCGAAACCCGGATGATTGACCGGGGCCGTAACGGGTAATATTCTACGGGCAGTAAGGGTGGAGTGGGGAGGGACAACGCGCGGACGATACGCAGGCCGCAGACCGGGCTCGAAGACGGGCCCCGCCACGGATGCCTGCGTCCGCCACGTAACCCAGCCACATAACACGAGGAAAGGGAGAGGCATGGCCGAGGAGATCGAGGTACGCACCTACGAGCCGCCGGAGGAGTTCGCGCGGAACGCCAACGTCAATGATGCCTCCGTCTACGAGGAGGCGGAGAGAGATTACGAGGGCTTCTGGGCCGAGAGGGCCGGGGAGCTGCACTGGTTCAAGGAGTGGGACCAGGTCCTCAACTGGAACCCGCCCGAGGCCCAGTGGTTCGTCGGCGGCAAGCTCAACGTCGCCTACAACTGCCTGGACTACCAGGTCGAGCAGGGCAGGGGGGACAAGACCGCGATCTTGTGGGAGTCCGACGAGCCGGGCGAGGGTAAGGCCTACACCTACTCCGAGCTCACCGCCGAGGTAAAGAAGTTCGCCAACGTGCTCAAGGGCTTGGGAGTCGGCAAGGGAGATCCGGTCGCGATCTACATGCCCATGATCCCCGAGCTCCCCATCGCGATGCTCGCCTGCGCCCGCGTCGGCGCCCCGCACTCGGTTGTCTTCGGCGCCTTCTCCGCGGACTCCTTGCGCGATCGCATCAACGACTGCGAGGCGAAGGTCCTCGTTACCGCTGACGGCGGGCCCCGCGGTGGCAAGGCGACGTCCCACAAGAAGAACGCCGACGAGGCCCTCCAGGACACGCCCTCCATCGAGAGCGTGGTCGTCGCCCAGCGCCTCGGCGAGGACGTGCCCATGACGGAGGGCCGCGACCACTACTGGAACGACCTTACGGCCGAGGCCGACGACGAGTGCCCCGCAGAGGAGATGGACTCCGAAGACATCCTCTACATCCTCTACTCCTCCGGCTCGACGGGCAAGCCCAAGGGCATCGTCCACACCACCGGCGGCTACCTCACCCAGGTCAAGGCGACGACGAAGTGGGCGCTGGACCTCAAGGAAGACGACGTCTACTGGTGCCAGGCCGACATCGGGTGGGTCACGGGCCACTCCTACCTCGTCTACGGCCCCCTCTCCAACGGGGCGACGACCGTGCAGTTCGAGGGCACGCCGAGCTACCCCGGTCCGGACCGCCACTGGGACCTCATCGAGCGGCACGGGGTGACCATCTACTACTCGGCGCCGACCGTGATCCGGGCCTTTATGAAGCAGGGCACGGAGCCCCTCGAGAAGCACGACCTCTCGTCTTTGCGCCTGCTGGGTACCGTCGGCGAGCCCATAAACCCGCGGGCGTGGGAGTGGTACCACGACAACGTCGGCAAGGGCAACTGCCCCGTCGTGGATACGTGGTGGCAGACGGAGACGGGGGGCATCATGATCGCCCCGCTCCCGGGCCTCACGACGACCAAGCCGGGCAGCGCCACCCGCCCGTTCCCCGGTATCTCGGTGGACATCTATGACGAGGACGACAACCCTATCGAGGGCGCCGGCAAGGGCAACCTGGTCATCACCAAGCCCTGGCCGAGCATGCTTCGCACCATCTACAAGGACCCCGAGCGCTTCCGCAAGACCTACTGGGAGCGCCTCGGCGACAAGTACTTTGTCGAGGACGGGGCCGAGCGCGACGAGGACGGCTACTACACCATCACCGGTAGGATCGACGACGTGATGAACGTCTCCGGCCACCGCATCGGCACGATGGAGGTCGAGAGCGCGCTCGTTGGCCACGAGGCCGTCGCCGAGGCCGCCGTCATAGGCCGCAACGACGAGGACAAGGGACAGGCCATCGTCGCCTACGTCATCCTCGAAGGCGACCGCGAGGGCTCAGACGACCTCATCAAGGAGCTCAACGACCAGGTGAAGAAGGGCATAGGCCCGCACGCGAGGCCCGAGGAGATCATCTTCACCCCCGACCTGCCGAAGACGCGCAGCGGCAAGATCATGCGCCGCGTCCTCCGGGGCGTCGCGGAAGGCGAGGAGGACCTCGGGGACACCTCGACCCTCTCCGATCCCTCCGTCGTGGACGACCTGAAGGCCGCCCGCCAATAGCCACAGCCTCGAATCAGGCACGCTTTTTGACCGGCGGGGACGGTACCCGCCGGTTTTTTAAGAGTCCAACGTAACTAGGCGCCCTGGGAACATCCAGGATTCCTGGTTCGATGTTCGAAGTGTGCTGCTTGTCCAGTGGTACCTTTCTTGTGCGGCCTGACAAGCTCACCGCATTCACGGCAACGGAACTCCGGGTACGACCTGCGCCCTGGGGCTTCATCGCGTAACTGCAGCGCTTCCTCAATGATCACGATTTGCCCGTCCAGTTTGCAAGTCGTCGCTTTTGGCATCTTTATCTCTTCCTATCCACGACTTCACGCAAAGTGTGCCTATAGGACGATAAGCTAGGATCCAGTTCGGCGTTCGCTTTCCCGCTTTGCCTCTCGGCGTTTCGTAGCTGGATAAGGCAACCTCAGGACCGTTCCGGCGTACATACGTGTAGTAGAATATGCGCAGTAAATCTTCGCTAGGAGGAACAAGCGTTGGGCATTGGTTTCGGTTACATACTCGTGATGATCGTGGGTGCCCTCATTTCGGGCGCCGCGGCGCTCTGGGTCAGGAGTTCGTACTCCAAATATTCGAAGCAGAAGAGCAACAGCGGGCTGACCGGGGCCCAGGCGGCCCGCATGATCCTGGACCGCAACAACCTGACGAACGTCCGGGTCGAGCCGGTGGCCGGGAAGCTCACGGACCACTACGACCCGCGCAGCAAGGTGGTGAGGCTCTCTGAGAGCAACTTCAGGGATAGCACCATCGCCGGCGTCAGCGTGGCGGCCCACGAGGTCGGCCACGCGATACAGGACGCCTCGGGCTACGTGCCGATGAAGCTGCGCTCGGGCCTCGTCCCGATAGTGAACTTCGGGGGCCAGCTCTGGACGCCGCTCTTCTTCATGGCGATCATAACGGGCGTCTCGACGGGCATCGGCAACCTCTTTATCCAGCTCGCCGTTATCGCCTTCGCCGGCGTACTCGCCTTTCACGTCGTCACCCTGCCGGTGGAGATAAACGCCTCCACCCGCGCCTACGGTCTGCTGACCCGCTACGGTATCCTCTCGGCCACCGAGGCCGGTGGCACCCGTCGCGTGCTCACGGCGGCGGCCTTCACCTACATCGCCGCGGCCCTCACCTCGCTGCTCACCCTGATCTACCTGTTCGCCCTGAGCCGCGAGTAGTAGGACTCCCACCTTTCTAGAGGGCGGGGCCTTCGGGTCCCGCCCTTTTTCGTGCCATCACCACGATCGCCACCGAAACCTGATGCCTGAAACCCGATCCTCGAAAACCTTCCTCCGACCCGGGCGACGCGCCGAAACAGGTTGTAGAATATCCCCGCTATGGAAGATGTCCGACGGATAACGAAGAGGCGCCGCAGGCTCCGGACGGTGGGCGAGCCGCACCCGTGGGAGCCCCGCCACATGCGCCTCTCCGGGATGCGCTTCGCCGAGTCGGTCGGGAAGCCGGCGGCCCGCCGCAACGTCACTTTAGGGGTCGTCAAACACCTGTGGCGCTCCCCGGTGCCCTTCGTGGGCTTCTACCCGCCCGAGGGCGTCAAGGTCACCGAGAACCGCCGGTACTCGCCCGGCGCGGTGCGCCGGGTGGACGACACGGACTACCTGGCCGGCGTCGAGGCCCACAAGAGGTCTTTCGCGAAGGACCTCCAGGACGGCATGGTCCCGGCAGGACACCTTCCCGGGTACTTCGAGGTGCCCACCGACGAGGGGTGGCGCATAGACCTCGACCTCGTGGAGGGGCGGCTGAAGCTGGCGGACGCCTGGGGCCTCGGCTCCGAGACGAGGGTGGTCGGGGATCTCGCGCCGTTCGTCTGGGCCTACCGCCACTGCGGGTTCTGCATCGTCAGCGTCTACGACAAGGACGTGGACGCCCTGCGCGACGACCTGCTCTTCGTCGCCAAACGCGAGGGCGTCGAGCTCCACTGGCGCCGGACCGCGGCCTGAATTGCGGGGGCGATAGCGGGGTCGCCAGAGCCGCGCCAGGAGTGATTTCAGGAACAATTCTCGAAAAACTACACCAAAAGATGCAAGGGACCTACGCGAGCCACTAGAATGTTTGGGTATAATGGTGGCGTCCGGCGGGGGATGCCGGGTGCAGGGGGTCCGTTAGAGAGGTAGAAGAGCCAGATGCTTTTAAGCCACAACACCGGGGGATTCGCCGCAACAAGTGCTCCAGAGGGTTTTGACCTCGAAACGTTCGAGGCGGCGGGGCTCAGGACCGTGGAGCGCAGGTTCTCGCCCAAGGACACCATCTTCGCGCCGGGCGACCCGGACGACCAGCTTTATTTCGTGCTCTCCGGCACCGTGCGGCTGTACAAGATCTACGGCGACTTCAAGGAGGCGACGACCGCGCTCCTCAAGAACG
>CADCUW010000061.1 GCA_902805985.1 uncultured Rubrobacteraceae bacterium | reverse complement strand
CCTCTTGATGTCCTTTGCGTTCTCGATAAGCTTCTGGCTTTCCACGACATATTGTGCTGCCGAATAAAGATGCGAATTCTTGAATGCGGGCGTGCCAGGTAAGGAGCGCGCGACGAGGACCCGCCAGCACTGTCTCCGATACTAGCTCGGCAGCGACAGGCCGAATCCTCGGGGTTCGGCCCGCTAGCTCGTGTAGACAACCAGTCGGTCACTACGACAGAGCACTCTCCAGAGCCTCGGCGGCGACGTCGCCCATCCCCGGCATGACGTGGGAATAAGTGTCCATCGTCTGCGAGATCGTCGCGTGACCCAACAGCTCGGAGACGATCTTCGGGTTGACGTTCTTCGAGAGCAGCAGTGTCGCGCACGTGTGGCACAGGGAGTGGAAGGTGAAGCCGGAGAGCCCCGCCTTTTGGAGCAACGGCTTGAAGCCCCGGTGGTATAGGTTGTCGGCGTTCATCGGTCTCCCGGCCTGGTTGGGGAACACTAGGCCCCTCCTTCGAGGATGCAGCGACGAGCTCCAGTTCCTCCTCGGTGGCCTTCCTGCGCCTTTACTCCTCGAGGAGTCGAGGTCGTTGGGAAAGTCGGCTATGGCGGGGTGGCTGCACGGTGGAGGTCAGGAGCAACAACGTGGCAGCAATAGGGCAGCAGTAGCCACTAAACCGCTGTATACGACGGCTAAGGCTCAACGACGAACGTTCTCTAGGTAAGCGGATTTCTGAACACCCGCGAACGTCTGAAAGCAGGTTTCTCTAGACTACGAATCAGGAGGTCGCAGGTTCGAGTCCTGCCGAGCGCGCCACGGAAATACCGTCATTTACACGTAAATATTCGCAGAAGGAAGATGCTCGCGCACGATGGCGGGTCTCTCTGCTGCAACGATAGTTAAGAGGCTCCGTCATTAGGGAGTAGCCTGTTTGTATAAAAGGGGCAAGGGCGGTCTCAAGCGCTCGATGGTTGTAGACGCCAATGGCATCCCACTGGGAGCAATAGCTGCTCTGGCCAACCGTCACGACTCTCGCCTCTTGGAGCAAACCCTGGAGACGTCGCGGCTACGACCCGATAACCACCCACGAGCACCTACAGGAGCGAGGCTTCATCGCGGAGATCTCCCAGAAGGGCAAGCCGTCCCCGCTAGCGGCGACCAGGAGCTGGGTCGTCGAACGCACGAATTCTTGGAGTAATGACCACGAAAAGCTCGTCTGGTGTACCGAGCGCACCGAGCCCATCATCGACTTCTGGCTCGCCTTCTCGGGGGCGATCGTCGCCGTAGGCGGACTCATCCGGAGTGGCCGGACCCACTACTGTTGGGAGGGCAGGCCACGCCGCCGACCGTAGCCTACAGGCGTGGCCTCTTAGATCTTTGAGGAGTCGACGCGGCTGTATTCCTCGTCTGTGACCTGCTCACCCCAAGTGGCATAATTGCCCTCGTCGTCGGCCAGGGTGATGCCAAACTGCGTCATGGTGTGAGTGGGCGCCGCGCCGTGCCAGTGCCGGACTCCTGGCTCGCAAACGATAGTCTGCCCAGCTCGCACGATCTCGATCGGTTCTCCCTCCGCTTGCACGAGAGCGACACCGTTTTCGATGACGAGGGTCTGTACGTGGGCGTGCTCATGCCAGCAGGTCCGCGCAGCGGGCGAAAAATGCGCACGATTGACCATCATGGGTGGTGTGGTTGTTTGCGTCAGAGTCTCAGTCCAGACTATCCCCGTGGTGACATCCTCGGACTGACGGGTTGATTCGGGATAATCGTACACCTTCTGCATAAAACCCTTCCCCGT
>CADCUW010000060.1 GCA_902805985.1 uncultured Rubrobacteraceae bacterium | reverse complement strand
TTCGTAGCGTTCGGGCTCGGGGATGTACGAGTTGGTCAGGAGGTAGACGGGGCCCCTCTTGGCGGCCATCCTGGCCGACGTCACCCCGGTGAAGTCGTCGGTGCCGTAGCGGCGGTCCGTGGTGGCGAGGTCTATATCGGCGGGCCAGACGATGTCGGCGTACTCGACCTCGGTGTTGTGACGGAAGGGGTCGACGATCGTCAGGTCCTGGCGGCGGCGCTCTACGAGGACCAGATACCACATGCTGCTGCGGTGGTGCAGAATCGTCGCGTTGGGGGCGGTCTTCTCGGCCACCGCGTCTACCTGCTCCCGCCCGAGGTTCGCCTCGCTCATGTCGTTGGCCGCCGAGGTCTCCCGCACCCCGATGAGCGGGATGACGAGCAGCGCCGCGCAGAGGAGGCCGAGCACCGCCCGCCGGGCCGATGTCGGGAGACGGCCCTCGGCCAGGGTCTCCGCCTCGGTCAGCAGCGCGCCGAGGCCGACCGCCGCCCAGAGACAGAGGATCAGGTACGTCGGGATGAAGTACAGGTTGATGTCCGGGATGGCGTTCTCGATGGAGTAGAACGCCCATCCGAGGTAGAGGAACGCGAGGAGCAGGCCGACGGGCCGGTCGCGCGCGACCATCAGCGCAGCACCCGTCAGCGCGACCATTATGAGGATGGGGTAGAGGTTGTCGGTGAGGTGGCCCCAGTAGAAGAGCAGCCGCCGGGGCAGCTCCGCCGGCCCGAAGGCGAAGAAGGTCCCCGTGAGGTTCCCGCCGCTCACGACGTACCAGAAGCGCTCGAAGTTGGACGGGTTGTTCGCGTCCATCGGCGCGTTCATCCAGGAGCGGATGGGCAGGTAGAGGTAAGGCGTGAGGCCCAGGAAGAAGAGCCCGGCGCACTTGAGCATCAGGCGCCACTCAAGCAGCCGGCGCCAGTCGACGAGGCCCACGAGGAGTAGGGACGCCGGGAGGAGCAGGCCGCTCGTCAGGTGGTGGGTGAGGCAGATGCCGCAGAGAAAGGCTGCGAGGAGCAGGTAGCGGTCCCGCCCGCGGTCGCGCCAGAGAAGCAGGGAGACGAGGGTCAGTGAGATCAGGAGCGCGTTCATCGTGTAGACCTCCGCGATGACGGCCTGGGACCAGATCGCCCCCCCGAGCCCGAACGCCACCGCCGCGACCGCCGCCGCCACGATGCGCCGACTGAGCAGATACCCCGCCCCGAAGACGACCCCGACCGCCAGAGCCCCGTAGGCCGCGCTCGCGAGGTTGACCCTGTAGGCGATGTCACCCACGGGCAGGTACGTGAACAGATGCGACACCGTCAGGTAGGTCGGGTATCCGGTCGGATGGGTGATACCGAGCACGGCGACTTGCATCTGGAGCATCACGGCGTCGAGCATGTTCGGGTCGGCGTAGTAGAGGACCGTCGGCGCCAGCGTCCTCAGGTAGAGCACGAAGACGAAGAGGGTCGCCGCCGAGCCGGCCAGAACCGGGCCCAGCCTGCCGAGGTGGCCCTTCCCGCTCGATGGGGCGCCCGAAGGGGCGAGGGCCCTGCCGCTCTCTCTTTTCTCAACCAAGTCTCGAAACATCCTCGTCGCGTTTCGGGCCGGGACATTGTACTTCAGGAGCCCGTGGGTTATTAATAGACATTAATCTGGGTTAATATACCCGCCGTCGGGTAAAGCTCGACGGGAAGGCCTGCCCGGTCCGGCGCACCGGGCCGCCGGAGAGGTTGAACGCGGCGTTTACCGGGGTTTAAGAACCGTTTATCCTCTACAATCGGCGGCTGGCGTGTGCGGCATGGGGCGCGCCCGAACGCGACGAGCGCTATGGGCGGATCGGAAGAGACGCGCATAAGAAGGGAGCACGGAAAATGAAGGTATTGGTTCTCGGTGGCGACGGCTTCTGCGGCTGGCCAACCTCGCTGCACCTCTCGGCGCAGGGGCACGAGGTTGCCGTGATCGACAACCTCTCCCGGCGCAAGATAGACATAGAGCTGGAGTGCGAGTCCCTCACCCCGATCCGCCCCATGGGCGAGCGCCTCAGGGTCTGGGAGGAGCTGACCGGCAACCGGATAGACTTTCACAACATCAACGTCGCGGAGAACTACCAGCGCCTTCTGGACCTGCTCCTCGAGTGGCAGCCCGACGCGGTCATCCACTTCGCCGAGCAGCGGGCCGCCCCCTACTCGATGAAGTCCAGCTACCACAAGCGCTACACCGTCAACAACAACCTCAACGCGACCAACAACCTGCTCGCGGCGATCACCGAGAGCGGGCTCGACACCCACGTTGTGCATCTCGGGACCATGGGCGTCTACGGTTACGGCACGGCCGGGATGCAGATCCCCGAGGGGTACCTGACGGTCAAGGTCGAGACAGACGGGGGCGAGCTTGTAGAGCAGGAGATCCTCTACCCGCCGAACCCCGGCAGCATCTACCACATGACTAAGACCCAGGACCAGCTCCTATTCGCCTACTACAACAAGAACGACGGGACGCGCGTCACCGACCTGCACCAGGGCATTGTGTGGGGGACCCAGACCGCCGAGACCCGGCTGGACGAGCGCCTCATAAACCGCTTCGACTACGACGGCGACTACGGCACCGTCCTCAACCGCTTCCTGATGCAGGCCGCCGTCGGCTACCCGCTCACCGTCCACGGCACGGGCGGCCAGACCCGCGCTTTCATCCACATCCAGGACACCGTGCGCTGCATACAGCTCGCCCTTGAGAACCCGCCCGAGAGCGGCGACCGCGTCAACGTCTACAACCAGATGACCGAGACCCACCGCCTGCGCGACCTCGCCAAGATGGTCTCCGACCGGACGGGCGCCGAGATAGACTACGTGCCCAACCCGCGCAACGAGGCCGCCGAGAACGATCTTCACGTCCGCAACGATCGCTTCCTGGCTTTGGGCCTGCAACCGATAACCCTGAGCGAAGGGCTGCTGGAGGAAGTCACCGAGATAGCCCGCAAGTACGCCGACCGCTGCGACACCTCGAAGATCCCCGCCACCTCGCTGTGGAGGCCGCAGGACAAGGCGCCCGCGGAGCCTAGCAAGATCTGATGCTGCAGTCCGAACACATAAGCGTCGCCGGCGTCGTCATAGCGCTGCTCTTCGTGGCCTACGGCGTCTTCAAGTTCCGCGGCGGGGGGAGCAGGCTCGATCTGCTCCTCTCGCTAGCCATCGCCCTCGGCGTCGCCCTCGTCTCCGTGGTGCCCCAGATCTTCGAGCCGGTGAGCGATCTGCTCGGCCTCGAGAACCGGGCGTTCGCCCTGCTCGGGCTGGCCAACCTCCTGCTCTTCGCGCTCTTCCTGAACCTGCTCGCGCGGGTCAGGGCGGCCGGGCGCCGCAGCGGCGAGATCGTCACGGGCCTCGCCGTCAGGGACTACGAGGAGAACTTCCTCTCGCCACAGGAGAGGCTCGAAGGGCACCCCGGCGAGATCCTCATAATCGTCCCCGCCTACGACGAAGAGGGCGGCATCCAGGGCGTGCTGCGCCGCATCCCGGAGGAGGTTCTCGGCCACAAGGTCAAGACCGTGGTCGTCGACGACGGCTCCAAGGACGCCACGGCGGCCCTCGCCCGCAAAGAGGGCGTGCCGGTCGTCACCCACGTCGTCAACCGGGGCCAGGGCGACGCCCTGCGCACTGGCTTCGCCATCGCCCAGGCCGAGGGGGCGCTCGCCGTCGTCAACCTCGATGCCGACGGGCAGTACAAGCCCGAGGAGCTCGACCGGCTCGTGGGGCCGATCATCGAGGACGAGGCGGACTTCGTGCTCGGAAGCCGCTTCATGGGCTTCTACGAGGAGTCAGGGAGCGTCAGGCACATCGGGGTGGTGTTCTTCTCGCGCCTGATCTCGCTCCTCACGGGCGTCAAGGTCTCGGACTGCACGAACGGCTACAGGGCCATCAAGGTCTCCGAGCTTCACAAGATGGACCTGCGCGAAGACCGCTTCAACGCCAACGAGATTACCCTCGAAGCCCTCAGGAACAAGCTGCGCTTCCACCAGGTCCCGATCTCCATGATGAGCCGCGCCGCCGGCGAGACCAAGAAGCCTCCGAGGCTGGCCTACCCGCTCGGCGTCTTCCGCGTCATCATCTCCACCTGGCTGAGGTAGATTTTTAGGCATCAGGCTTCAGGCTATAGATGTCTGACGACTTGACCGCGGGTATTCTTACAGGGTGATTTTGGGGTAGGTTTCGCCGGGCGGAGGGCTCTCCTGGCACCCCTGGTTTCCGGATCTCCAGAAGACCGGACCATGGTTGCCCGCGCTCCTGCCCCTGAGGTGCCGGTACGGAGAGAGGGGCTCCAGCTTGACGGGAAGCGGTGACGCGCGGGCGGTGGCGGTGGTCACGGGCGCCAACCGGGGCATCGGGCTCGAGGTCGCGCGGCAGCTCGCGCGGCGGGGCGTGACGGTGGTGATCGGGGCCAGGGAGGCCGCCAAGGGCGAGGCGGCGGCCGGCGAGTTGGCCTCGGAGGGCCTCGACGTCCACGCGGTCGTCCTCGACGTCGCCGATGGAGCCAGCGTCGGGCGGCCGGCAGAGGAGATCGAGTCCTGGTTCGGGCGACTGGACGTGCTGGTCAACAACGCCGCCGCCTTCGCGGACTGGACGGAGACGGCTTCGGGGGCGGACCTCGAGAACGCCAAGACCGTGCTCGACATCAACCTGTTCGGCGCGTGGCGCGTAACGCAGGCCCTCCTGCCGCTCCTTCGGCGGGGCGGGCGGGGCAGGATCGTCAACGTCTCAAGCGGCGCCGGGTCCCACGGGGAGTCGTACTTCGGCCTCGCCTCGGGGCCTTCGGCCGCGAGCTACGCTGTCTCGAAGGCCGCGCTCACCGCCCTGACCTCCAAGCTGGCCGTCGAGCTGGACGGCTCCGGGATACTCGTCAACGCCGCGGACCCGGGCCTGACCGCCACGGCCCCTGGTATGGAGGAGATGGGGGCCAGGCCCATCCCCGAGGGCGCATCGAGCGTCGTCTGGGCCGCCACCCTCCCGGACGACGGGCCCACCGGCGGCTTCTTCCGCGACGGCGAGCCGTTGCCGTGGTAGGGGCGGAGCCCCGCACCCTCTCCCTGCGCGAGCTCAACCGGGCCCTGCTCGCCCGCCAGATGCTGCTCGGTCGGGAGGAGACCTCCGCGCTCGAGGCGGTGCGCTGGCTCGCCGGCCTCCAGTCGCAGGTGCCGAACCCGCCGTACCTCGGGCTCTGGACGCGCCTCCGCGGGTTCGCCCGGGATGACTTGACCGGTCTCATCGAGGACCGGCGGGTCGTCCGCTCGTCGATGATGCGGGCCACGCTGCACCTCACGACGGCGGAGGACTACCTTCTCTTGCGGCCGTCCATCCAGGCGGCGCTCGAAAGGTCCCAGCGCTCCATCGCCGGAAAGCGCCTGGAGGGGCTCGACCTCGACCGGCTCGTGTCGGAGGCGCGGGCGATGGTGGAGGAGGAACCGCGCACCTTCAAGGAGATACAGGAGCGGCTGGTCGAGACGGACCCCGACCGGGACCCCTCGGCCCTCGCCTACCTGGTGAGGATGCGGCTGCCGCTCGTCCAGACGCCGCCGGCCGGCGTCTGGGGAAGGGGCGGCAGCCCCAGGTTCGCCCTGCCGGAACCCTGGCTCGGGGCGCCGCTCGCCGACCCCGACGAGAGCCTGCGCGCCCTCCTCTTCCGCTACCTCGCCGCCTTCGGCCCCGCGGGCGTGAAGGATTTCCAGGCGTGGTCCGGGCTGACGGGCGCGAAGGCCCTTGTGGAAGAGATGCGGCCGGAGTTGAGCCTCTTTACGGACGAAGACGGCCGGGAGCTCTTCGACGTACCGGGCGCGCCGTTGCCGGCGGCCGATACCCCGGCGCCGCCCCGCTTCGTGCCCGAGTACGACAACCTCGTACTGGGCCACTCCGACCGGCGGCGCGTCATCGCCGACGAGGACCGCAAAAAGGTCTTTCTCTCCGCCGCCCGCGTGAGGGCCACGATCCTCATCGACGGCTTCGTGGCCGGCGTGTGGAAGATCGAGAAGACCAGAAGGTCCGCAACCCTGACGGTCGAGCCGTTCGTCCCCCTATCGTCCCGAGACCGCGAGGCCCTCGCCGAAGAGGGCGAGCGCCTCCTGAAGTTCGCCACCGACGGACAGCCCGAACTGGACGTCAGGTTCGAGAACGCCGGCTAGATCTCCGGCACGGCGACCGATGGGTCATGACGTCGAGGTCCGGTCCTCCGCCGTATGGCGTAAGATGCGCGGCGTGAGGTTCGCGAGCGCGTTAAAGGGGCAGGGCGCGGGTGCTGGGAGCCTGCTCATCGGGCTCTCCTTCGCCGTCTCCGGCGCGCTGACGTTCGTCTTTATCGCCATCTCGACCCGCGCTCTAGACGGGCCGGCGGGGTACGCGCCGATAGCCCTGCTCTGGAACTCGACCTTCCTCATCGTCCAGGTGCTCTGGGTGGCGGCGACCCAGACGCTCGGCCGGCACGTCGCCGAGCGGGAGGCGCGGGGGGAGGATTGGGTTCCCGTGGTCAACTCCGTCCGGCGCTGGCAGGCGGGGTTGCTCGTCGGGTTCCTGATCGTCGCGCTTGCCACGAGCCCGTGGCTCACGCGGCTGGTCTTCGAGGACTTCTGGATCACCGCCGCGTTCGTGGCGGCGGTGGCGCTGTACGCGCCGGAGTATTTCAGGCGTGGGATCTTCAACGGCCACCGCCAGCCAGCCCGGATGGGCGCCCAGATCCTGGCCGAAGCCGCGAGCCGGGTGGTCGTCACGGTGATTCTCCTGGCGGCCGGCCTCGGCGTCGCGGCCCCGGCCATCGCCATCGTGCTCGCCCCGGTCGTCGGCGTGCTGGCGGTGCGCCCCGGGCGCGTCCGGCCCGCCGAGAAGCCCGGGGCGCCGTTCTCCGTCGGTAAGGCCTTGCGGTTCGCGGGGCCTGTGCTCGTCTCGATGGTCTGCGCCCAGACGCTCGCGAGCGGCGGCGTCGTGTTGGCGGGTTTGATGGGCGGCACGAAGGCCCAGGTTGGGCTTCTCGGTGCGGCGCTCATCTTCACGCGCATCCCGCAGTACGTGATGAGCCCCGTGATCGGCGCCCTCCTGCCCCACGCCAGCCGCGCCCACGCGGCCGGCGGCCGGGCCGCCCTCGACCGCTTCACCCTGCGGGCGGCGGGGGTCGTCGGCGCGGTCGGCGTCCTAATGGTCGGGGGGGCCTGGGTCCTCGGCGAGTGGGGACTCAAGATTTTCGCGGGCGAACGCTACCAGGCGGAGAACTCCCTGCTGGTCCTGCTCGCCGCCCTCGCGGCCTTCTACCTGCTCTCGGAGACGCTCAACCAGGCGCTCTACGCCCTCGGGAGGGGACGCCTCGCCGCCGCTGGTTGGGTCGCGGGGCTCCTCTCGGCCGCCCTGTGCGTGCTCGTCCTGAGGGCGGACCTGATAGAGAGGATCTCCGTCTCCCTCGTCGTGGGCGCCGCCGTCGCCGCCCTGGCCCAAGTCGTCTTCTACCTCGCCGCGCGCGGGAGGCCGGGCGCCTAGGGCTGTAGGGGATTAGCCCGCAGCCAAAGAAGAGAGTCGCCCGGGCGGTTCCGGCGCCGGGATTGCCTGCGCGGGACGTTCACCGACAGGTCAGGGGCTGATCTCTCAGGTGCCCCGGGGGTGGGCTGTGCGGTCGTAGAGGTCCCGTAGCTCTTCGTCCAGATCCTCCACTATGCTGTTCAGCTTGAGGTTCTCGAGGCGGGTGCGCATGTGGTGGCCTTCGGGGTAGGTTTGGGCGACCTCTTCCACGGCCACGAGCCGCTCCCGCACGGCCTCCAGCTTGCGTATGTCGTCCGCCAGGGCCAGCCGCCGCTCCCTGCCCGCCCTGACCTGCTCCTGGTCCCTCTCCCGCTCCTGCCCTCTGTCCACTATCGCCTCCCGGTTCGTTGGCGAAGAGCCACTTCGTTGGATGTACCCGATGGGCCCAGATTCACGCCGGAACCCACGGCTAGCGCCCCTCCATGAACCACTCCACCGTGCGCCGCAGGCCCTCGTCGAGAGGCATCTCGGCCTGCCAGCCGAGGAGGCGCTTGGCCTTGGAGGTGTCGGCGAAGTTGCGGCGTACCTCGCCGCGGCGGGCGTCCGTGTAGCG
>CADCUW010000059.1 GCA_902805985.1 uncultured Rubrobacteraceae bacterium | reverse complement strand
TACCCGTCGTGCTCGGGTGGGGTCACCCCTCCGTGCAGGTGGACCACCGTGGGCACAGGCAGCTCGTTGCGGTGGCGGACGACCGCGCGACGACCGCGGCGCGACTCTATGGTGGGGCCTGGCAGGATGCCTTCGTAGCCCCAGATCTCTGTCTTGAGGCCCGGCAGGATCTCGGCCCGTCCTACCCTCTGCGTGATCTCGTAGTAGTCGGTGGTGGAGTCGGAGCGTGCCGGCCTCAGGACTGGAGGGATCGGCAACGGCACGCCGAACGGTTCCGGCAGCGGGACAGCGCTCTCCAGCAGCACCCCGGCGCTGCCCTCCATGCTGTTGTTACCACCCCCGCTGCTGCAACCGCTTGCTGCCAGGGCCGAGGGCAGGAGCAGCCCCGCCCCGCCAGCGAGGCCGAGCCTTAAGAATTCACCGCGCGAGAACCTCACGAAAGCTCCTCCCGAGAAGGTGTGTAAGCTTCTGCCGCGGCCGGGGCGAAACCGGCCGGCTTCGGGGCGTGCGCCGCCACGCCCACGATTCCGCAGAGGCCGTTGTGTAAGAACCGCGGCGCCGGGACACGAAGCCCCCGGGCCACCGGCCCAACCGTCTGCGGTGGCATCATCGGCGCCGCATCCTGCCGTCGATGACGAGGGCCACCACGGCACCGACGATGGCCAGAGCGGGGGTGAGAAAGCCCATCACAAGTGCCAGCGCCAGCGAGTCGGGCAACTGCCCGCTGCCGGCGGACATGGCGATCCGCGCGATGACCTCGTGGATCAAGAAGCCGACGAGCAGGCCGCCTATGAGACCTATGAATGCAACGCCGGGCTTCCTCATGAGCATCTCTTCCCTTCGATACCTGCTTCTCGATGGACGTGATTCGTCCTCTCTAAGTCATCTCCTGTGCGGGTCATCTCTTGGTACCTCCCTGGCCGTTCGAGCTTTACGAAGGTGAACTTATGGCTAAACCGGTTGCAGGGTCATCGGCCGAACGGTCGATTCGGGTGGTTCATCGGTGGTTTATTCGCGTTTGGTGAGCGGAAAACGGCGCTTCTGCGAGAACGACCGGAGAGTTCTTCGGACCCGCAGAAGCCCGCGCCCGGCGCGGGTGCCTACCGGGTGCTTACCGCAGCAGGTCCAACTCTCGGGGCCGGGTTACGGCCTCGGCGCGGTTGGCGGCGTCGAGTTTGCGGTAGATGTTGTTGACGTGGGACTTGACCGTGCCGAGCGCGACGAAGAGGTCGCGGGCGATCTCGGCGTTGGTCCTACCGGAAGCCAGGAGGATGAGGACTTCCACCTCTCGCTCGCTCAACGGGTCGTCCAGCCGTTTCGGAACGGCGACTACCTCCGGTCTCGGCTCGGAAAGCACGGACGGCGCGCCCTGCTCGGGCCGTCGGTCCCTGTCCGGGAGGGCGTACGCCATGATCCCGTCCTCCGCCTGGAGCTTCAGGTGGCCTTTGCCAGCCAGCCCCTCGAGCATCTTCGAGGCCTCGTCGACAGTGAGCGAGGTGCGCATGGCGGCGGTGGCGGGGGTGATCTCGCCCCTTTCGTCCAGGGCGTTCAGCAACTCGCGTTCCTTCGACTTCTTGTCGTCGGCCCCACCGCGCTTCGGGGCGGTTCTGTCAAGTAAGGCGAGGGCGATAGGCACCAGCGCGCCGAGGACCGGAACGAGCCACCAAAGACCAGAGAGGGGCGCCAATACGAGACTCGCGGCGCCCAACACAAATACGTACAGGGCCGACTGCCAGTTGACCCACGAAGCGGCTCCCCGTCTTGCCGTCGAGCCACGCGCATCAGCC
>CADCUW010000058.1 GCA_902805985.1 uncultured Rubrobacteraceae bacterium | reverse complement strand
GCTCGCGGATCCTCTCGCACACCTCGATCCCCGACTCCCCCGGAAGCATGATGTCCAGCAGGATGAGGTCCGGCCTGAGCTTGCGCGCCATCCGCAGGGCCTCGGCCCCCGTCGTCGCCTGGTTCACGCCGAAGCCGTTCCGGGAGAGGTTGTAGGCGAGGGTACCCATGATGACCTCGTCATCCTCGACTATCAGGATCTCCGCCTCACTCGTCACCAAAACGCGCCCTCTCCCGCTCTTCCGACCCGATCGACCCGCAGTATAAACGTCGCCCTCCCACGCTTCAGTTTTTTAACCAGCATTTAACTATAGAGTCGATGCCACGAGCCGCATCCTTCCCAAACCTGCGCGCCAAGTGCGTAGAGCACCCTCTACAGCGTCAGTTGGGCTTCTTCGTCGTCGGCCCCGGCACGTTCTCCTCTCCCAGAACGCGGAGGATGCGACGCCAGAGGCCCTGCTTCGCCCACGACTCGTGGCGCCGGTAGGCGGTCTCCCACTTGCCGTACTCTTCGGGCATCTCCCGCCACGACGAGCCGGTCCTCGCCACCTACAAGATGCCGCCCAGCACGGCGCGGTGGTCGTTGGGTGGCCTGCCTACCCCGCCCTTCTGTGGCGGCAACAGAGGGCGCACCAGCGCCCACTGCTCGTCGGTGAGTCTCGCCTCCTCGGGAGCGAGCGCTGCGACCTCGGGCGGCCCTTCCCTCGCGAGGGCACACCGGGCGAAGCGTTTAGCGACCCGGCAACGAGCCGCGACGGCCTGGTGCGCCCGCCTCCACGCCGACCACCCCAAGAGGAATCCCCTTCGCCCCTTCGGCTCTGCCATCGCGAGCACCAGACGACGCATTTCGGGTACCGTCGGGGGGATCAAGCCCGGGTCGAGATCCCCCTTTTACCGCTCCCACCGGCGTCTTCTTCGCGGGCGGCGGCCGAGCGTACGCCGGCCAGGAAGGCGTGGGCCAGCAGGCAGAGGGTGACGTGGCGGTGCCAGGCGTCCCACCGCCTAACCTCGTAGTGGTCCATGCCCACCTCCCCCTTGGCTTCCGCGAAGCACTGCTCTATGGTCCAACGGGCCTGGCACACGCGCACGAGCTCCTCGATCGGCGTCCCTTCGGGGCCGTACGCCTGGTAGAAGCCCAGCTCGTCGGGGTCGTCGGTGCTCCTGCGGACCAACAGCCAGCGCCGCATCCCCTTCTCGGGGTCCGCCGCGAGGTCCAGGCACGCCCACTCCCACGGGCGCCTGCCGCCGCTGTCCCGCGCGGGGCGCAACTCGGAGAACGCGTCCTCGGGCAGCCGCTCGACGTGCTGCTCTATCCTCTTCTTGCGCCCGCCGAGCGGGACGGCGTTGGTCTTCGGGACCATCACCGCGTAGGGGCGCCCGCGTTCCTCCAGCCATTCCCGGAAGGAGTGCAAGCGGCCGTAGAACGAGTCCGCCACGACCCATCTCGCGGGGACGCCAGCCTCGAACGCCCGCTCCAGCATAAGTTCGGCCAGCTCGGCCTTATTCCGGAAGACGATCTCCCCGGGGACGCCGGCCTCCGCCCTTCTGGCAGGATCGCTGGTCCACGCCTTCGGCAGGTAGAGTGCTCGGTCGACGAAGGCGGCCCCCTTCTCCGAGGCGTACGCCAGGAACACGCCGACCTGGCAGTTGACCGTGTCGCCCGCGGTGCCGGTGTACTGGCGGGCGACGCCCACGCTCTTTTGACCCTTCTTCAGGAAGCCGGTCTCGTCGACGATGAGCACGCCCGTCTTCTCGTCGCCGAGGTGCTCGACCACGTAGGAGCGCAGGT
>CADCUW010000057.1 GCA_902805985.1 uncultured Rubrobacteraceae bacterium | reverse complement strand
CGGGCCGCGCTCTCGGCCTCTTCGGCCGCCCCGATCTCCTCCCGCGCCGCGCCGAGCTTGCCTTCCAGGGCCTCGTCGGCGGCCCTGTAGTCGTCTATCGTCCCCTCGGCTTCATCGAGTTTTTGGAGGGCCTCATCGAGGAGGCCACGCCCGCGCGCCAGTTTCCCGCGGGCGGAGACGGGGTCGGAGAAGAGCAGGGAGGAGGCCTCGTTGAACTCCCTGGCGAAGCCGGCGGTCCTGGCGTCCGAGATCCTCGCCTCCACCCACCCCTCCGTCCGCTCGTCCAGCAACGAACGCTGGGCCTCCAAATACCCGGAGACGAGCCGCTCCCTGCTGTCGAACTCGTCGAGGCGGGTGGTGAGCCCGGCGAACTCCCCTTCAGCGGTCCGGCGTTCGTCCTCGATCCGCCGCCTGTTGTCGCGCCGTCTCCTGAAGAGCAGGATGCCTCCGACCGCCGCCACCAGAAGCAACAGCAGCCCGCCTCCCGGCAGGCCGTTCTCATCGGGGCTACCCTGCCGCGCCGCCACGGGCTCGCCCGTTATCTCCTCCGTGCCGGTTATAAGCCCGGCTGCGAAGTCCCCGTCCTGGAAGGCAGGGACCATGCTCTCGTAGACGTCCTGCTCGACGGCCCCGTCCAGGTCCGCCAGCCGGGCCCACTCTTCGTCCGGGGCGACGAGGATGACGCCGGCGTCCTGCGGTAGGTTCTCCTCCCGAGATTCCTGCTCCAGGAGTTCCCGCTGTGCCTGGGCCGCCCCGCTGTCCACGCCCGTATCCGGGACGAGGAAGGCGTAGATGGGTTGCCCGGCGTCCTCCTGGGCCGCGTTCAGGGCCTCCTGGACCTGCCCCTCTTCAGACGCGCTGAGCTCGTCCGCCTTATCGAAGACCGTGTCCGAAGTCTGGGCCAGGGCCATCGTGGTCAGCACCAGGGAGAAGGCCAGCGTCGCCGCGAGTGAGATCAGGGACGCCGCCGCTCTTGTTGGGGTTGGGGTCACCTGCGGCGGATTATACCCTGGCGGTTTTGCGGTGGAGCTTCGAGCCGCGGAGGCTGGACGGCCTTCCGGTTACCGCGAGAAGGCCGTCCTCGCGGCGGCCAGGTCCCACAAGGAATGCCCCACGCTCTTGAAGACGACCGTGCCCGGGGGGTGAGACCGGCCGCGCAAGACCTCTTCGAGCGCCGTGGCGTCGGCCCACCGGAAGGCGCCGGCCTGCTCCGCCCGGATCAGGTCTCCGGCCTCCTCCTCCGCCCCTTCCACGGTGTCCACGACGACCGTCGAGCTGGAGACCAGGCCGGGGGGTAACTCCGCCGCCTCCGGCTGGAAGGAGCCCACGGCCGCCACGAACGTTCCCTCCGCGACCGCGCCGGGCAGCACCGGCTCCCGGCTCGTCGTGGCCGTTACCACGAGGCCCGCCTCGGCCAGCGCCTCCTCCGGGGCCGTCACGACGGTGGCCTCCATGCCGAGGCTCTCCGCGTGCGCGGCGAGGGCCTGGGCGCTCTTTAGAGTTCGGGAGAGGACGAAGGCCTTGGATACGCCGAGGCCCTCGCGGAACGCTTCGAGGTGGGAGCGCCCTTGGGCGCCGGCGCCCACGACGAGGAGCGGGCCCTCCGGGCGGGGCGCGAGCTCCCTGGCGGCGAGCAGGGAGAGGGCGGCCGTGCGCCGGGCCGTAACGGTCGCGCCGTCCAGGATGCCGAGGCGCGTTCCGGTGGACGCCTCCATCACGACGACCTCGCCCTGGATCGTCGGCAGGCCGCGGCCCGCGTTCTCCGGGTGAACGGTAACGAGCTTCGTGATGGCGACGTCGCCGTCCGAAGCGGGCATCACGAGCAGGACGGCGCCGGGCTTCCCCGGGAGGGGCAGCGCCAGCCGGGGCGGGGCCTGGACGCCGCCCGAGGAGCGGGCGATCGCCACGTCGCGGATGGAGTCCGCGAGGTCCGGGTAGGGGAGGCGGGTGGCGGTCTCCTCCGTGTCGAAGATCCGGGTCACGAGACCGCCTCGAACGGCGGGGCGAACTCGAACTCCCCGGCCACCCCCGAGAGGGCGCCCGGCACGAGCTCCAGCGCCATGAAGTCCTCCCCCGAGTACGCGGACGACAGGTTGCCGGCCCGTTCGGCCGAGAAGCCGAAGCGCGGGTAGTAGTTAGGATGTCCGAGCAGGACGACGATGCTGTGGCCCGCCCGCGCGCAGCGGCCGAGGCCTTCCCGGATGAGCGCGGAGCCCACGCCACGTCCCTGGCGATCCGGGATCACACCGATGGGACCGAGGGCGAGGGCTCCTACTACCTCGCCGCTAGCTGCTCGGATCACGGCCTCGCTGAACACGATGTGGCCGACGAGCCGTCCCCCTTCCTCCGCCACCAGCGACAACCTGGCGTACCCCGCCTCGCGCAGGTCGTCTACCAGGCGCGCCTCGTCTTCCCTGCCGAACGCCCTGCGGTTCACGTCCCTGGCCCCGGGCACGTCCTCGGCCTCTTCCGCCCTGATCCTGACGCTCATCGCAGGCGTGCCGGGGAGAAGAGGTCTACGGGGTGGGGGGTCTCGCCCTCGACGGCGAGGTCGGCCAGGATCTCGCCGATCACGCTGCAGAACTTGTACCCGTGCCCCGAGAAGCCGGCGGCTATGACCACCTGCGGATGGTCCGGGTGCGCCGAGACGACGAAGTGCTGGTCCGGCGTGTTGGTGTACATGCAGGTTCTGGCATCGACGAGCTCGCCGTTCATGGTTGGGACGTGCCGGCCGAGGTAGCGGCGGATAAAGTTCACCTCGTCCTCGTGTACCTCGCGGTCTATGGTGTTCGGGTCGGCCGGGGTGCCGTCGGCGCGGAAGAACGCGGCCTTTACGGTATCCGCGCCGTCCACGGCGGGGAAGCTATAGAACATATTGCCGTCGTCTGGCTCGTAGATCCAGATCGGGAGCCGGTCCGGCGCGAAGGCCTCGATGCCTCCCCGGGGACGGAACCAGAACAGGATCTGGCGTGCCACCTCAAGCGGCAGCCCTAGGTCCGAGAGAAGCTCCCCAGCCCACGCCCCGGCCGACACGACCAAACGCTCGGCCTCGTAGATGCCGCCCGCCGTCCGCACCCGCACGCCCGACGCCGTCGCCTCCCACGAGTGGACCGGCTCCCCGAAGCGCAACTCCGCCCCGAGGGAGGCCGCCCCGTCGAGGTGCGCCCTGACGGCTCTCTCGGGCCGCACGAAGCCGGCCCGCTTCTCGAAGAGGGCGACGGTCTCGGGACCAGGCTCGAAGACGGGGAACCGGCGCTTCAGGTCCGGGGCGTCGAGGATCTCGTACGGTAGGCCGTGCTCGTCGGCGCTGGCGACGCTGCCCGAGACGAGCTCGCCGTCTTCGGAGCCGATAAAGAGCCCCCCGCAGAGCGCCATGAGGTCCTCGCCCGTCTCCTTCTCCAATTCTTCCCACAGCTCGTAGGCCCGGAAGAGGAGCGGCACGTACTCGGCCCCCTCGAAGTACGCCTGGCGGATGATGCGCGACTCGCCGTGGCTCGAGCCCTTATCGTGCGCGGGGGCGTGCCGCTCCAGGCCCAGCACCTTCTTGCCGCGTCCCGCGAGGTGGTAGGCGGCGGCGCTGCCCATCCCGCCGAGGCCGGCGACTATCACGTCGTACGCGGCTTCGTCTCTACGCCGCATCTAGGGTTCGCACCTCGGTCTCTCCGAGCGCGATGCCCGCCGCCGCGACGTTCTCTTCGAGGTGATCCGGGGAGGAAGTACCGGGGATCGGGACCATGGCGGGGGAGCGATGCAGGAGCCAGGCGAGCGCGACCTGTCTTGCGGTGGCCTCGTGCCCGGCGGCGATCTCCGAGAGCGGGCCTCCGGGGCCTGCGAGATCTCCGGTCGCGAGTGGACGGTAAGGGAGAAAAGCGATGCCGGCCCGCTCGCAGGCGTCCACGAGGTCGTCTGCTTCTCTCTGCGCGATGCTGTAGCGGTTCTGCACGGAGGCGATGGGGACGATGCTTCGCGCAGCCTCCAGGTGGTTCAGGTCCACGTTCGAGACCCCGACGTGCCGGACCTTGCCCTCGGCTTTGAGCTCCGCCAGGGCGCCGATGGATTCTTCGTACGGAACTTCCGGGTCGGGCTGGTGGAGCTGGTAGAGATCGATGTGCTCGACGCCGAGGCGCTTCATGCTCGCTTCGCATGCCCTGCGAAGGTGCTCCGGTCTTCCGTCCAGTCCCCAGTCCCCAGGCCCGTACACCACGGCGCCGCCCTTCGTCGCGATGAGCAGGCCCTCCGGGTACGGGTACAGCGCCTCCCGGATCAGGTTCTCGTTCGCCTCGGGACCGTAGAAGTCGGCGGTGTCTATGAGGTTCACGCCGAGCTCGAGCGCGCGGCGGAGCACCTTCTTGGCCTCGTCCCGGTCTTCAGGCTCGGCGGAGTCGCTCCAGACTCTGGAACCGGTCAGGCGCATCGCGCCGAGGCCGAGACGGTTGACCGTGAGATCTCCCCCGATCTCGAACGTCCCGGCGGCGGATCGGCGAACAGCATCTGTCATGGGTAATGCCCCCGCCGGGTTCTCACTACTCTTCCAGCCGGAAGTCGAGGTCGGCCGGAAGGTCGGCGACGTCCATCTGGGCCTTCTGGAGCCGGCCGGCAAAGTCCCAGTTCATGGACTGCCAGCGGGTGAACTGGTCCAGCACCCAGATCCCTGAGAGGCGGCTGCCGTTGCCGCTCTTGCCGTTGCCCCCGAAGGGCAGGTGGGCCTCCGCGCCGCTCGTGGAGTTGTTTACCGAGAGCATCCCCGCCCGGTTGCCCTCACGAAAGCGCAGGGCGTTGGTGGCGTCGCTGGTGTAGATCGCCGCCGAGAGCCCGTAGCCGTGGGAGTTGGAGAGCTCGACCGCCTCCTCGAAAGCGGAGAACGACGCCACGCCGACGAGCGGGCCGAAGGTCTCGGTGTTGAAGATCTCGTCCTCAGCCCTCACGCCGCTGACGAGCGCAGGATGGCAGAAGAAGCCCGCCTCCGGGTCGCCGACGAAGTTCTCCCGGGGGTTCTCGTGCGTGATGCGGCCGGTCCCGGTGGAGCCGTGGACGGCGTGGTGGTCTTCTATCATGTCCAGGAAGCCGGCGAAGCGGTCCGCGAACCGTTCACTGAGCATCGGGCCGTAGAGCACGTCGTCGGCCATCGGGTCGCCTATGGCGGCCTCTTCGAGCCTGCGGGCGAGCCTCGAGACGAACTCGTCGTGGACGGACTCGTGGACGATGGCGGTGCCTAAAGAGGTGCAGCGCTGGCCTGCTGTGCCGAAGCCGCTGAAGAGGGCTCCCTCGACGGCGAGGTCGAGGTCGGCGTCCGGCATCACGACCAGCGGGTTCTTGCCGCCGAGTTCCAGGCAGGGGGACTGGAGGTGCCGGCCGCAGAGGGCCCCGATCTCACGCCCGACCTCCGAGGAGCCGGTGAAGCCGACCTTGTCCACGAGGCCCTCTCCGAGCGCCGTTTCGAGTCCCTCGAATGCCGTTTTCCCCTCGCACTGGACGACGTTCAGGACGTTATCGGGGAGGCCGCCGGCCTGGAAGAGTCTGGCGAGGGCGTCGGCGATGGCCGGGGAGTACTCGGCCGGCTTCCAGACAACCGTGTTGCCGCAGGTTAGCGCGGGGATCAGGTACCACGAAGGAACGGCCACGGGGAAGTTCCCGGCCGTGATGATCGCCGCGACCCCTACCGGCGTCCTGAAGGTGAAGAGCTGCTTGTCCGGCATCTCGCTCGGCACGGTCTGGCCGTAGAGGCGGCGGCCCTCGCCGGTAAAGAAGTCGCAGGTGTCCACTATCTCCTGGACCTCGCCGAGCGCCTCTGTGTAGGGCTTGCCGATCTCCCGCGTAACGAGCCGCGCCAGGGCCTCCTTGTTCTGCTCGACGATGCGCCCGATCTTCTTTATGACCTGCGACCGTATCGGCGCCGGCACCGACGCCCAATCCTCCTGCGCCCCCCGCGCCGCCCGGCAGGCCGCAACGAACGTACCCGCATCACCCAGGAGCACCTCCGCCACGGTCTCGCGCTTGCGGGCCGGGTTGACGGATCTCGTCGTGCCGCCGGGCGAGTCTTCGAGCGTCCTTCCCCCTATCACGGAGGCTATGGTACGGGTGGCGGGGGCGGTGCCCTCGCGGACGTCGGTGGTGCGCATAAGTTACCTCCGGGTGTTCGTGATCCCCTGTGCTGTCGTCCATCCTACACCAAAGCCGGGGGGTGCCCGTTCAAGTAGAATCAGGGCATGGAGATGGACCATCTGTCGGACGCGGAGCGGGGTTCTAGAGCATGGGGATAGTGGACAGGGCGATAGCGAACTCGGTGCCCGCCATACCGCGGCCCATCGTCAAGAAGATCTCCTCCCGCTACATCGCCGGCGACACGCTGGACGAGGCCGTCCAGACGGTCCGCGACCTCAACCAGGAGGGCTGCGTCGCGACCATCGACCTTCTCGGCGAGAGTACCGAGACCAAGGCCGACGCCGCCTCCAAGCTCGAAGACTACAAGAAGCTCGTGGACACCGTCGACCAGCACGATCTCGCGAGTGGCATCTCCATCAAGCTCACAGGCCTCGGGCTGACGTTGAACGAGGAGCTGTGCAGGGCCAACGTCGAGGAGATCGTCGAGTACGCCGGCGCGAGGGGCCGCTTCGTGCGGGTGGACATGGAGGACTCCCCGTACACCGAAGCCACCCTGGGCATCGTCCACGATACCTACAGGCACCACGAGAACACGGGGGCCGTCCTGCAGGCGTACATGCGCCGCAGCCTGGAGGACGTCCAGAACATCATCGAGGCGGGCTTCTCCGTCAGGCTGTGCAAGGGCATCTACGACGAGCCGCGCAGCGTCGCCTACAAGGACTTCGACACCGTCCGCCAGAACTACATCTTCCTGCTCGACGAGTTGCTCAAGGGCGGGGTTTACGTAGGTATTGCGACGCACGACGAGTTCCTGATCTGGCACGCGCTAAGGCTCATCCACCAGCTAGAGGTCCCGAAGGACCGCTACGAGTTCCAGATGCTGCTAGGTGTCGACGAAGAGCTCAGGAGCATCCTCGTGAACGCGGGCCACAAGCTGCGCGTCTACGTGCCCTACGGGGAGGACTGGTACGAGTACTCGACCCGCCGCCTCAAGGAGAACCCGAAGATAGCCGGCTACGTCGCAAAGGACGTGATCGGGAGCATAGCCGGCGCCATCAAGAGATAGGAGCACTATGGGCCTCATACCGTACAAGAACGAGGAGTACCTGGACTGGTCCGACGAGAGAAACGTCGAGAAGATGCGGGCCGCCATAAAGGACGTCGAGGGCAAGCTCGGCAAGGACCACCCGGCGATCATCGGCGGCAAGAACATAGAGACGGACGGCGAGATAGTCTCCGTCAACCCGGCCAACCCCTCCCAGATCGTCGGCCGGACGGCGGCGGCCACCCAGCGAGAGGCGGACATGGCCCTCGACGCCGCCACGGGAGCCTTCGAGCACTGGAGCCGCACGAGCCCTGAGGCGCGCGCCCGCGTTCTTTTGCGGGCGGCGGCGATCATGAAGCGCCGCAAGTTCGAGTTGCTGGCGTGGGAGGTCTTCGAGGGCGGCAAGCCGTGGAACGAGGCTGACGCGCAGGTCGCAGAGGGCATAGATTTCCTTGAGTACTACGCCCGCGAGATGCTGCGCCTCAAGGACGGGGTGGAGATCTACGCGATACCGGGCGAGGAGAGCCGCTACTCCTACCAGCCGATGGGTGTCGGCGTCGTCATAGCCCCCTGGAACTTCCCGACCGCCATCCTCACCGGGATGTCGAGCGCGGCCATAGTCGCCGGCAACACCGTTGTCATGAAGCCGTCCGAGTTCACGAGCGTCATAGGCGCGGTCGTCGCGGAGATCTTCGCCGAGGCCGGCCTCCCTGAAGGCGTTTTGAACTTCCTTCCCGGCTACGGCAAGGACGTCGGCGACTACCTGGTTGAGGACGCGCGCACCCGGTTCATCTCCTTCACGGGCTCGATGGCGACCGGCCTGCGCATCAACGAGCGGGCGGCCAGGCAGATAGAGAACCAGCGGTGGGTCAAGCGCGTCATAGCCGAGATGGGCGGCAAGGACGCGATGGTCATAGACGACTCCGCCGACCTCGACTCCGCCG